>DATJDP010000119.1:0-2123 GCA_035497355.1 Flavipsychrobacter sp. | reverse complement strand
CGTTCGGTTGCATCGGCCCTTCTGTTCAGCACTACATCTTCGCACAGTTCCCGCAACTGCGGCTCTATCTCATCATATACCTGCAATTGCCCTGCGTTTACTATGCCCATATCCATGCCGGCTCTGATAGCGTGATAGAGGAACACGGCATGTATCGCTTCCCTTACCGGATCATTCCCGCGGAAGGAAAAAGACACATTGCTTACCCCACCGCTGATTTTGGTACGCGGCATTTTTTGCTTGATGATTCTTGTTGCCCCGATAAAGTCGACTGCATAGTTATTGTGCTCTTCTATACCGGTTGCTATAGCAAATATATTGGGGTCAAAAATGATATCCTCTGGCTTAAACCCTACCTGTTGCGTAAGGATATTATAGGCACGCTCACAGATCGAAACTCTTCTTTCCAAGGTATCTGCCTGACCATTTTCGTCGAATGCCATTACAATAACAGAAGCACCGTAAGCCCTGCATGTAAACGCCTGCTCAATAAATTTCTCTTCTCCCTCCTTCATAGAGATGGAGTTGACGATACATTTACCCTGTACGCATTTCAGTCCGGCTTCAATGATTGAGAACTTGGATGAATCAATCATGATCGGAATCTTTGCGATATCTGGTTCGCTTTGCAAAAGATTCAGAAAAGTAGTCATCGCCTGCTCTCCATCCAGCAACGCATCATCCATATTCACATCCAGTATCTGTGCGCCACCCTCCACTTGCTGGCGTGCTACAGAAAGAGCTTCTTCATATTTATTTTCACGGACAAGTCGCGCGAATTTCTTTGAGCCGGTCACGTTGGTTCGCTCGCCGATATTGATAAAATTACTTTCCGGACGCACTACGAGCGGTTCAAGCCCGCTAAGGCGTAGGAATGGATGAATGGTAGACATTTGGTATATTGGTATTGCTAAACAGTGCTTGCAAAGGTAAAGGGTATCAGCTATTTAGAGTAAAGCAATAATAATTCGTGTTGGTTGATGGAATGCAGGTTTACTTATGACTGATTTACCAGCTGCAAGAACTGCTCTTCGGTAAGAATATTTACAGTGCCCAGCTTCTTCGCCTTTTCCAGCTTAGAGCCCGCGTCGGCGCCTACGACAAGATAGTTTAGTTTGCTGCTGACGCCACCTATAATACTCCCACCCTTCCCTTCTACTATGGTTTCCGCATCGCTCCGTTTGAATTGACTAAGGGTACCGGTAAAAAGAAACGTTTTCCCTGAAAGAGCGCCGTCTTCACTTTTCTGCTTTTTGTGATGGTTGGCAAGGTTTACACCTGCTTTCTCCAGTTCATCAATCATGTGACGGTTTTCGTCGAGGCGGAAAAAATCAGCTACTGTCGCTGCTACTTTCGGGCCTACGTCTTCCAAAGTCGTGAACTGCTCTTCATTCCAGTCGTAAAACTCTTTCAGGTGGTTTACTGCATTAGCAAGCGTTTTGGCCATTGTCTCTCCTACATGGCGAATGCCGAGGCCGTAAATTACACGATTCAGCGACTGTCCTTTAGAGTTTTCTATAGCTGCCTGCAGGTTAGTGATAGACTTTTCTCCAAAGCCTTCCAGCGCTCTTATTCTGTTCCAGTCAATGCTGTAGAGGCCGGGTATATCGGTGAAGATATCCAGATCGTAAAACTTCTTAACGTTAGCGCCGCCCATACCACGGATGTCCATTGCGTCTTTGCTGCAGAAATGGATCAGTCGCTCAACTACCTGTGAAGGGCATGATATATTAATGCAACGCCACACGGCCTCGTCCTTTGCCTTTTCCAGCGGCTGTTCACAGTCAGGACAAAGAGTTGGAAAGACAATCGGTTGTTCGCTACCGTCCCTTAGCTCAACCAGAGGCTTTACGATATAGGGAATCACATCCCCGGCTCTTTCTACCAAAACGGTATCGCCAATATGCAGGTCTTTTTCGCGTACTACATCTTCATTGAAAAGCGAAACAGAGGTAACGGTAACCCCTCCTATAGGCACGGGGTCTATCTTGGCAACGGGGGTGATCGTTCCCGTTCTTCCTACCTGAAACTCGACCCTTCGTAATTTACTGGTTGCCTGCCGCGCCTTAAATTTATAAGCTACTGCCCAGCGTGGGTGGTGAGATGTCATACCCATTCTGTCC
>DATJDP010000118.1:0-18969 GCA_035497355.1 Flavipsychrobacter sp. | reverse complement strand
CCTTTTCGATATCGAAAAATGGGGTTTCGATATCGAAATCTCGCATTTGCACATCGAAAAACAGGGGATGTAAGAACGAATTAGGATTTTTGTCCGGCTATTCGGGAAGATGGAACAAAAAATCATCGTATTTCCCCTTGCCAACAACGTATTGTATGTACAGATGCAGGAACGGGAATAGCAAAAAATGCTGCTTTATCTCCCAAGCGTCATCTTGGATGTCCCATGCGGCATACCGGACATCACATACGCTGTTTTGGACATCACCTGCAGCGCATGGGACATCACTTGCAGCGTTTGGGACATCACATGCGGCGTCCGGGACATCACATGCAGCGTTTGGGATATCACATACAGCGTTTGGGATATCACATGCGGCGTATGTGACATCACATGCAGCGTATGTGACATCACATGCAGCGCTTGGGACATCACATGCGGCGCTTGGGCGATAAGATGGTGTCTTTTTATTCAAAACCTACTCATTATGATGTAAACAATACGGCGGCGGCAAGGCCCTAATCGCCATATTGCACAAGCAACGCCACCTCCGTCGATCACTTCTACGATTATACGAAACGGTTTTCCTCATATATTCAAAACAAACACAATTATGGCTACAACCGTTTTAAAACCTGACCACAAAAATGCTCCTTCGCTAAGCATGGTCTCGAAAATGGGTTTAATCAGCTATCGTTCGCAGGGCAATATTCCTTTATTGGAAACCATCAGCATTTCTTTCTTATAAGAGAAATGCTGAAACGGCTGTTTCTAAGCTTTCGATATTTATTAATTTTGCCACCTCTCAAAACGGCTTGCTTTTGAAGCCGGAATTTTGCCACTATTTTTCTTATTGTTCAGTAACCTTGTGGAGAGGTTTTGAATTTTTGATCACAATAACGAATGGAAGAACAAAACGATTATATAGAACCAGGCACGGTACATATCAACGATATGTACAAGAGCTGGTTTCTGGATTATGCAAGCTACGTGATACTGGAGCGTGCCGTGCCTGCTATTGAGGATGGACTGAAGCCTGTGCAGCGCCGCATTTTGCATGCGATGAAGGAAATGGATGACGGCCGTTTTAATAAGGTTGCAAATATCATTGGTCAAACGATGCAGTACCATCCGCATGGAGATGCTTCTATCGGAGATGCAATCGTGAATATAGGTCAGCGCGACCTGATGATAGAAACACAGGGAAACTGGGGAGATGTGCGAACAGGAGACCCTGCCGCTGCCGCCCGTTATATAGAAGCGCGTCTGTCGAAGTTTGCCCTGGAAGTAGCGTTTAATGCAAAGACTACCAACTGGCAACTGAGCTACGATGGGCGCAAAAATGAGCCTGTTACCCTGCCGATGAAGTTTCCCTTGTTGCTTGCCCAGGGAGCTGAGGGTATTGCAGTGGGTCTTTCTACTAAAATTCTTCCTCACAATTTCTGCGAGATCCTCGATGCTGCCATCAAACATCTGAAGAATAAAAGATTTGAGCTTTACCCCGATTTCGCTACAGCCGGAATGATAGATGTGAGTAACTATAATGATGGTGCGAGAGGCGGAAAAGTAAGAGTGCGAGCAAGGATAGAGGAAGTGGATAAAAAGTCAATTGCCATAAAGGATGTGCCTTATGGCGTCACCACTTCGCAGCTCGTGGATAGCATCCTCAAAGCAAATGACAACGGTAAGATCAAAATAAAAAGTGTTGTTGACAATACGGCGAAGGATGTAGAGTTGCTGGTTCAGTTGGCTCCGGGAGTTTCTACAGACCAGACGATAGATGCACTTTATGCCTTTACCGATTGTGAGATATCTATTTCGCCAAATGCCTGCGTGATCATAGACGACAAGCCCCATTTTATAAGCGCTAGCGATCTTCTGAAGCATTCTGTGGCTCACACAAAGAACCTTTTACTCAAAGAACTTGAGATAAAAATGGGTGAGCTGGAAGATGACTGGCACTACTCTTCACTTGAAAAGATATTTATTGAAAAACGCATATACCGGGATATTGAGGAGCAGACAACGTGGGAGGGAGTGCTGCAAGCAATTGAAAAGGGTTTGAAACCTTATATCAAAACGCTTCGCAGACAGGTGACAATGGAAGACATAGCAAGGCTTACAGAAATCCGCATTAAACGTATTTCCAAGTTCGACTCCTTCAAGGCAGATGAGCATATCAAGGGACTGGAGGCAAACATTGCAGAGGTGAGGTTCAGCATTGAGAATCTGAATGATCATGCGATCAGGTATTATGAAAACCTCCTGAAAAAATATGGAAAAGGCAGGGAAAGAAAGACTGAAATACGACCATTCGAAACCATTCAGATTGCCAACGTAGCCATAGCCAATGCCAAGCTTTATGTCAACTACAAAGAAGGATTCATAGGCACCTCCCTAAAGAAAGATGAGTTTGCCTTCGACTGCTCCGACCTCGACAACATTATCGTCTTCCGTAAAAGCGGAACCATGACGGTGACGAAGGTTGCGGAGAAAACCTTTGTAGGTAAAGACATAATCTATATCGCTGTCTTCCAGAAAAATGATGAACGCATGACCTACAATATGATCTATGTGGACGGAAAGACGGGCATCTCTTATGGGAAACGGTTTAATGTTACCAGCATTACAAGAGATAAAGAATATGACCTGACAAAAGGAAACCCGAATTCGAAGGTTCATTACTTCAGCGCCAATCCTAATGGAGAAGCGGAAGTGATAACAATAACACTCTCCCCGGGAAGCAAAGCCCGGAATAAGCTGTTCGACTATTATTTCGAGGAGTTGGAGATAAAGGGCCGCAGCTCGCAGGGAAATCAGGTAACGAAGTATCCGATAAAGAGCATCAAGTTCAAGGAAAAAGGACGCTCGACTCTTTCAGCACTTAAAATATGGTACGACGACACGGTAGGGCGCCTGAACAAAGATGGAAGTGGCTTGTTTCTGGGCAGATTTGAAGAAGGAGATAGGATCATTAGCTTTTATAAGGACGGCTCCTATGAACTAACCGACTTCGAGCTAACCAACCGCTACGAAACCGATGCAATAGTGCTGATCGAAAAATTTCATCCTGAAAAAGTAGTTTCTGCCATTTATTTCGATGCAAAATCGGCCAACTTTTATGCGAAGCGGTTTTTAGTGGAAGCACAAACTTTAAAAAACAAATACATTTTTATTAAGGAGGGAGAAGGCAACTACCTCGAATTAGTAACGACACAACCGGAACCTGTAATTGTTTTAAAGACAGGCAAAAAGAAGACCGAACTAACGGAAGAAGAAGTTGCGTTGTACGAAAAAACAGATGTCACCGGATGGAAAACGGTTGGCACACGTATTGCAGGCAACGACTTAAAAGAGGTGTCTTTGGTCACAGAAAACGACGAGGAAACAGAGGGCAAAGAGGCTCCCACCCTTTTCTGATATTAGAAAATTAATTAGAAAAATCAGTACCTTGCAAGACTTACTTTGTTGAAAGGCGACTATACAATAATGAAAAAGATAGAACTGGAAATTGTAGCGTTATCTCATAGTATTACACAGACACATTCGTACGCAGTTGTTTTAGGCGAAGTAAACGGGTTAAGACGCTTACCTATTGTCATTGGCGGCTTTGAAGCACAGGCTATTGCTGTGGCTTTAGAGCGGATGCAACCAAGCCGTCCGCTTACCCACGATCTTTTTGCCAATTTTATGTCCACTTTTGGGATTGATCTACTGGAAGTTGTAATCTATAAGCTGGAAGAAGGCATTTTCTTTGCGAAACTCAATTGCCAGGGTCTTGAAGGAGACGCGGTAGAAATTGACTCTCGTACTTCTGATGCACTGGCGCTGGCTGTTCGTGCTAATTGCCGGATTTATACTTACGAAAACATTCTTGAGTCGGCAGGGCTTTATCTTGATCAGCCTGAGGGCGGCACCGAGAATACCGGAGAAACAGCAGAAGCAACCACAACCCCTGCAAGAAAAGTAACTTCTGACAAAGAATTAAAGAATTTATCTCTGGATGAGCTAAATGCACTTTTGCAACAGGTTTTGGAACAGGAAGACTATGTGAGAGCCATCTCAATACGAGATGAGATCAATACGAGAAAAGGGAAATAGCCGAAATACTCACTGTTTAATTCGATAAAATGAAAAAGTTAATGCTGCTGGCTTTGTGTGCTATGATTATGAGCGACAAGCAGCTTATCGCACAAGAAAAATGTGCTACCGACCAAATTCTGAATCAGTTATTGCAGGAACGTCCTGAATATATTCCACTCCACCAGCATCTGCTGGAACATAGAAAAAGTCAGATAGATGCTTTAACCGACGTAACTGAAGGTCCACGCCTGAAAACCACAGCGCCCAACATAAAGGTGCCGGTTGTTTTCCACGTTATATTATCTCAGATAAGAATTAACCAGCTCGGCGGCAATAATGGCATTTTGCAACGTGCCATGGATCAGATCGCTGTTTTGAATGAGGATTACAATCGCGGTAATGCAGACAGTGTAAACATCCCTGCTCCTTTTAAACCGCGTTATGCCAATGTAAATATTTCCTTTGCTCTTGCCCATCGTAAACCCGATGGCAGCACTACCAGCGGAGTAGAAATTAAGACCACCACCCTGACAGGATTTAGCGCTACCTCCAATTATGGAAGCGACCCTAAAGCAGATTCAACAGGTGGATTATACGCGTGGAATGCAGACAATTATTTAAATATCTGGGTTGTTGATATTTCCGAGGGTGGTATTCTTGGTTATACTATTCCGCCCAGCTTTCAGAACTTCGGTTTTTCCAAAGGAGAAACAGGAGTGGTTTTAGACTACGGAGCTTTCGGCAGAAGAGGCGGCACTATTCAATATTTCACACCAGGAACGAACGATAAAGGAAGAACGGCAACACACGAAGTAGGCCATTTCTTTGAAGCGCAGCACATTTTTGGTGAAAACTCACTCTGCCCAGGAGCAGGTGATATAGACGACGGCTTTGCTGACACCCCACCTCAGGCAAAAGCTACGTACAACTCCAGCTTTTTAAACGGTATTCCCACATTTCCTTACATTGACTCCTGCAGTAATACAAGCCCGGGACTAATGTGGATGAATTATATGGACTATGTAGACGATGCTTCAATGTATATGTTCACGCAGCAACAAGCGGCGTTCATGTACACGCAGGTAGCGCCTGGAGGCGAAAGTCAAACACTTGGTATGCACCCAGAATTATTCGACTGGCCAACTGACGTGAGCAATATTGAATCGGAAGACGGCTTTAATCTTTTCCCTAATCCAACTACAGGTTATATTCATCTTAGCTTTACCAATGCAACCGGTTTGAAGCAAATAAGCGTAATGAATATGATAGGTCAAAGAGTCTACTCTATTAATGCTGACAATAGCCCTAATGATAATTACGATATCAATTTGACTGGTTTGAGTAAGGGAGTTTATATGGTTCAATGTACTTTTGCTACAGGAACCATTACGAAGAAAATAGTTTTACAATGACCGGACCATCTTTAAGTATTTCTGAGATTTTACAGCAAGCTCATTTAGACAAGAACCTCCTTTCAATAGCAGAAAAGATTCAGCATCAGCAACGCCTTACCGAAGAGGAAGGCGTTTTGCTTTTCGAAAAAGGAGAATTAGGTTTCGTAGGTGCTTTGGCGAATCACGTGAGGGAACAGCTACATGGCAATAAAGTGTACTTCAATCGCAACTTCCATATAGAGCCTACGAATGTTTGCGTGTTCACTTGTAATTTCTGTTCTTATTCCCGTCAATACAAGCATCGCGATGAAGGCTGGGAACTGACTCAGGAGCAGATGCTTGATATTGTTCGCAAATATGATGGCGAACCGGTTACGGAGGTGCATATTGTTGGTGGGGTGCATCCGAAGATGAATCTGGAATTTTTCTGTGAAGTGATCGAAAAGATTCATGCACATCGGCCTGAACTGCATATTAAAGGCTTTACAGCCGTAGAGCTGGACTATATGTTTCGTAAAGCAAAACTGACTGTGGAAGAAGGAATGCAGCGACTGAAGGATGCCGGCTTACAATCATTGCCGGGCGGCGGCGCTGAAATATTTCACCCCGAAGTGCGCGAGCAAATCTGTGCCGACAAGGTAGATGCAGAAGGATGGCTGAAAATTCATGAAACGGCTCACAGGCTGGAAATGCACACAAACGCAACCATGCTTTATGGACATAGCGAAAACTTTGGGCACCGGATAGACCACATGAGCCGTTTAAGAGATTTGCAGGACAAAACCGGAGGTTTTAACTGTTTTATACCGCTCAAGTTCCGCAATAAGGAGAACGACATGAGCCATGTTCCTGAAGTTTCGGTTATTGAGGATATGCGGCTTTACGCAATTTCGCGTTTGTTCATGGACAATTTCAGAAATCTCAAAGCCTATTGGCCCATGCTCGGCCGCCAGAATGCACAGCTTTCTCTATCGTTTGGCGTCAACGATCTTGACGGAACCATTGACGACACAACCAAGATCTATTCTATGGCTGGCGCGGAAGAACAGACACCTGCTATGAGCACGGAAGATATCTGCGACCTTATTATTGCAGTGGGTAAAACGCCGGTAGAGCGGGATACCGTCTACAATGAACTTAAGGTGTACGGTGGTGAATCAGCACTCGTCTGACTATTTTTTGAAAATAAAGTAGACAGCCAGTATCAGGAAAAAGAAACCGATAACATGATTGATGCGGAAGGTCTCGTTCTTGAAAACAAAAATGGTAAAGATCGAAAAGACAATTAGTGTCACGACCTCCTGAATTACTTTTAATTGCCAAAGATTAAAAGGGCCGCCATTTTCATCATACCCTATGCGGTTGGCAGGGACCTGAAAACAATATTCAAAGAAGGCAATTCCCCAACTAATCAGGATGATACTAAACAGACCGAGGCTTTTAAACCAACCGTGCTGACTGAATTTTAAATGCCCATACCAGGCAAAAGTCATAAATGTATTAGAGAGAATTAGAAGCGCGACGGTCAGAAATGATTTCATTATGCGGCGAATGAAGGATTCAAAGCTATTTTAAAAATTCATTTTAACTGTGAATATTTAGGCCGGAATAATGATTTCAAAAGTAGCTCCTACATTTAGATGACCCGTAGCTTTTATAATGCCGCCGTGATTTTCAACGATCTTTTTGCAAACGGACAGGCCTATTCCGGAACCTTCATAGTCCACTTTGCCATGTAGCCGCTGAAACATTCCAAATATCTTGTTAGCATATTCCGGCTCAAACCCTATTCCATTATCTGTCACTGTGATCTTCAAATATTTGGTACGTGGCAATAGGCCAAGGGCCTTTATTTCGTCCTTGTTGGGGTAGCTGCTATGAATGGTAATCAGAGGCGGAACATCTTCTTTTGAGAATTTCAAAGAGTTGCTGATCAAATTAAGAAAGAGTTGCTCAAATTGGGCGGAGACAACTTTTGCATCCGGCAGATCGCCTACTTCTATAGTTGCATTTTTATCGCGGATCTTCAGCTCCAGATCTGTAAGTACTTTATCTACAATCTGGTTCAGACTTACGCGTTCAAAAGCTTTATTGTTGGAAATGACCGCGAAGGACAACAAATCGTCGACCATTTGCTGCATCCTGAAACTACCTTCGATCATCTTCTGAGCAAAAAACTTTCCCTTTTCATTTAGCCCTTCATCGGCAAACTGCAAAAGCATCTGTCCGAATGTCGATATTTTTCGCAGGGGCTCTTTCATATCGTGGCTCGCTACATACGCGAACTCCTGCAGGTTTTGATTGCTAAGCGCCAACTCCATATTTTTCTGTTGTAGCTCATCTTCATTTTTTCGAAGCTTTTCAATCATTAGCTGTTTTTCCGTTACATCCTGTACTGTACCGATAAAGCGGTCAGGGCTACCTTTTTTGTCCCGCTGCACTTCCGCCTTTATATTCAGTACCTTTTGCGTTCCGTTTTCCTGGGTAATCTGAAGATCAAAATCAGCTTGCGTCCCCGATGCAACGGTCTTCTCTATTTGTGCTAAAAGATATTCGCGTTCTTTGGCATTCAAAAGCTCGGAATATCTCTTATAAGTTATCTTTTCACCTTGCGGGTCTAGTCCATAAATATGGTACAATTCGTCAGACCAAAATATCTCATTATTCTTAAGATTCCACACAAAGTTGCCTATCTGCGCCCTTTCCTGCGCCTGCTTAAAAAGGATTTCATTATCTCTCAACTGCTGCAACATAGAGTAGCGCTCCGTAAGATCCATCACTGTACCCTTCATCATTTTTCGTCCTTCTTCATAATACACGCTTCCACGGGTCCACAAAAGTTTCACTTTATCATCTATTGCATACTTGTACTCTACGTCCATTACGCCGTCAGTCATACTGGCCTGTTTCATAGCATCCTCAAACTTATCACGTTCCTGCCTGGAGAGGTGGCTTAAAAATCCGACTAGTTTCAACCCCGGCTCAAGGCCTATAATATGATACACTTCCGGCGTGGCCTCCGCTTCAAACGTCTCGAGATCGAGTATAAAGCTGCCAATGCCTGCGAGCGACTGTGCCTGCAAAAGCTGGTCTTCGTTCGTTTTTAGTTTGCTTTCAAGCAGCTCAATATAAGTACCGGAAAAGGCCTGATCTGCTTCTTTAAAATAGTCTTCCAGTTCATTAAGAATCAGCATCGCCTTCATAAAGTCCGTAGTGTACAAAGGCAAGAGATTGGTCAATGTCTTTCGCCTGATGAAACTCACGAGTGTGAGATCTTCGCTGGTGATCTGATATTGGCCAACTATGGGCAAATTATTTGCCTTCCAGCTTTCTACGGTCGCTGCTATTTGCTCAGACGCTTTATTCTCTGCAAGTAATTTTAGGAATTCATCACTGGTCTGACGGACAAAATTGGTCAGTTCAGCTTCACCAAAATGCAAATCGAGATATTTCAATAAAGGAATATTACTCAATCGGGAAAGAGCAATCGTTGTTTGCACATATTCGTCCATCTGCTGCCGCCTGATAAAATCAATATAGTCTGGCAGATAGTAAAACTGAAGCTTTCTTGTTGCGCTGTTCTGGTAAACAGTTTGAATCACAATTCAGTGGCTGGTTTAATATGAAAAAGGAGATCATTCAACAGGGCTCTGCATTAATCAAAGAGTTGAAAGCCAGTAAAATCATGCCATTGGTTCTTAACAGCTTAGGAATTCAATTTGCCATTTATTAGTCGGCGGCTGTTTCATAAAACTCTGTCACTGAAGAAGACTCAAACGTCGCTTTTGGAAGTACTAAAACCTTTTGTGGGTGCTCTAAAATTTGCCTTACCTCAGTTTGGATTCCGGAGATTTCTCTCTTTTACCCTCCAAATACGATTAACAGAATAGGTCAGAAAGGCAGATCATTTGGGGTCTGAAGCGATTAAACTGGTCCTGATCTCAACTCAAAAGGCATTTCTTTCACCCTCTTTCTGTTTTATTCCAACCCCATATTGAGTTGATTGATTTACCTATTGGACGTAGTTTACCGCCTAGTCAACCGAGTCAATTGCTTATTGGGGAAAGAAAATACCTTATTGGAAAAGAGATTTTCAACAAGGAATAGAGAACAACCTCTATGCGAAAACAATAAACCATACTTGGAAAGAGATAAAGCAAAAGGAGGAAGACTCTTTCCCCATGGGGAAAGAAACAAACCCAAAAGAGGTTGAGAGAAAAGCCATTTGAGTTGAGAGAAACCCTAATTGAATTGGGTTTTGAGGCGTTTTCTTTATATCAGGTACAATGTATTTACTTGGTATAGTGCATCTTACACATAAACATGCGTATTTACCTGCATGCTTGATGTACCGCCGTTTGTCGATTCATATTAGTCTTTGCACTGATGTCAAGCACTCAAATGGCGCTGCCTGGCGTTGCATTAAAAAATATTGCTATAAAGACTCACACGAGCGACGGTCAAGTTGACAGGGCAAAAATCCCGCAAATATGTAGGACGTTTCCGTAAACCCTTCCCGGATTAGAATCATCATATCCTGATTTGGCCATTTAGAAAATCGGCAATCTCCGGAGGGGACAAAATGAAATCCATTGCCACTTGTTGTATTGCCTGCTCGGGCATGTAAGGAACTTCCGCGGTATCTGGCCGCTGAGCAATTGTTGTTCCTCCAAATGATCTAATAGCTTGCAACCCCACAACGCCGTCGGCATTGGCACCGGAAAGCAAAATGCCCACAAGGCTTTCCCTAAAGACCTCTGCTGCGGATTCAAAGCTAACGTCGATGCTCGGTCGGCTAAAGTTTATCTTTTCTGACGCATCAAAGGAAAAGCTGAAGTCCTGCTCTATGAGAAGATGGTAATCGGCGGGAGCAACATAAATCTTCCCCGGCTCTATCAATTCCTTTTCAGCAGCCTCAGAGACCGGGACAGATGTTTTTGAAGAAAACAACTCCACCAAAAGGGAGTCAGTTGTCGATTTCCGATGCAGAACGATTATAATAGCAGCAGAAATGTCTTGGGAGAGTTGAGGCAGCACTTCCAGCAGCACGCTTAAGCTACCGGCAGACCCGCCGATGATAATGGCCTTAAATCTTTCTACTTTATCTTTCTCCATATTTTCTCCTTCCCTTGCAGTTGATAAGAACCGGCGATTGATGAAAAACGGATCGTTTCTTTTGCCCCGAGGGCCAGAAAGCCAAGCTTCTCAAGACTGTCGTCGAACAGCCGGAACACGCGATCCTGAAGGTCTTTATTAAAATAGATAAGCACATTCCTGCACAGAATTAAATGAAAAACATTAAAGGAATGGTCTGAAACGAGGTTATGTGTAGCAAGGATTATTCGCTTTTTCAGTTCTTCGTCCATTTTTGCAAAGTCATAGTTTGCAGTGTAGTATTGTGAGAACTCCTGGCTGCCACCTGCCTCAACGTAATTTTCCGAATAAATTTTCATCTGTGAGAGCGGGAAAATGCCCTTCCTCGCAGTTTCCAGCACAGACGGGTTTATGTCTGTTGCATAGAGTAGCGACTTCTCCAGCAGCTTCAATTCTTTAAGAACAATAGCTAACGAATAAACTTCCTCACCCGTGGCGCAGCCAGCATGCCAGATGCGTATCAGCGGATATGTAGCAAGCACCGGCAGCACTTCTTCCCTCAGCGTCTTGTAGAATAAGGGGTCCCGAAACATCTCCGTTACATTCACCGAAATTTCCTCGACAAACCGCTTCAGGTAGCCTTCATCGTTCTTTAAACGGAATCTTAACTCCGCAAAACTTGGAAACTTGTCCAGACTGGCCAGTCGATTGATGCGACGCTTTAGGGAAGCATGCGCATATTCGGTAAAATCGTAGCCATGCTGCTCCAGCAAATCATTCAATAATATTTCCAGTTCTTCATCGCTTATCCTGCCTTGCTCCACTGCCTATCTATTTGCATGCTTTTCCAGTACGGAAAGCAATTGATCAACGTTTATTGGTTTACTTATATAATCGTCAGCCCCGGCTTCCAGACACTTTTCTCTGTCCCCGGCCATTGCTTGCGCCGTTACCGCTATCAGCGGCACACCTTTTATCCTTTGGTCACCTTTAATCTTTTCAATTGCTTCATAGCCATCCATTTCGGGCATCATCATATCCATCAGCACGGCTTTTATTTCCTGGTCTGTGCTTAGCAAATCAATGCCATCAACGGCTCCTGTAGCTGTAATACAGTCGAAACCTTTTGCTTTTAACACTGCTTTCAAAGCGAAAATATTCCTGTTGTCGTCGTCAATGATCAATATTTTTCCGGGCGGTTTCATTTCTGAGAGGATTTAAAACGTTCTTTCATATAACCAGACGCGGAGCAACGATAGCAGTTGATCTACATCCACAGGCTTCGAAATATAGTCAGAAGCGCCTGCACGAATACACTTCTCGCGGTCTCCTATCATCGCTTTTGCTGTAACAGCTATTACAGGCAAGTTTTTGTATTGAGGCTTCTTCCGTACCTGTTTCATCGTTTCATAACCGTCCATCTCGGGCATCATAATGTCCATTAGCACGACATCTACCTCGGGATGCTGCTCCAGTACCTTAAGCGCCTCCTTACCATCCGTTGCCGAAAGCACGTTCATCTGGCTCGCCTCAAGAGCGCGGGTAAGCGAAAATATGTTACGCACATCATCGTCCGTAACGAGTACTGTCTTTCCTTTCAGCACCTCATTCATAGTGCCCAGCTTAAGGTTGCTTTTCCTGTCACCATTTTGTTTGTTCTCTTCTACAAGATGCAGGAACAGGCTTACTTCGTCCAGAATACGCTTGTAAGAATGGGCAGTTTTTACCACGATAGAGTCTGTATATTGCCGCAGCCTTTCCTCCTCTGCTTTACTGAGGCTTTTGCCTGTGAAAACGATAATGGGCAACTGTTCCATTCCCGGCAACTCTTTGATTTTCTCCAGAGTTTGGTACGTGCTCATATCAGGAATTCCCATATCAAGGATCACACAATCTACTTCGTCGTTTTTCAAGGCGTTAACGCCACCCGAAACGGTATTTGATATCTCGGTACTAACATCGAAGCTGTCAAGAAAATAGGCCAGTGCTTTTGCGTGCTTCGGATTTTCTTCGATAATCAGCACTTTCCGGTTTTCCTTCTGAATCACCTGTTCAATCTTGTTGAAAATATCCTGCATCTTTTCAAACGCCACAGGTTTGTTGATGAAGTCTATGGCGCCTTTTTGAAGGCTTTCCTTTCGTACTGTATGGGACGACATTATATGAACAGGAATATGCCGTATGGAAGAGTCGGATTTGAGCTCCTCCATTACATCCCAGCCCGATTTGATGGGCAGTTGAATATCTAACAAAATACCGGCAGGATGGTATTTTTTTGCCAGATTTACCGCCTCATCACCACGCACTGTTACGATTCCCTTGTAGCCTTTGCCTCGTGTATAGTCGAGTAAGGCTTTTGCAAATGCGGTATCATCTTCTACTATCAGTAGTGACTTATCATTTGCTGTTATCAGGTTCCGGTCGTCAGGCACGGCTTCCGGAATCTCAGCCGACAAATAACTATTTTCATTTACTGGCGCAGCTTCAATGTCTATCGGAGCGATGTCGTTGTCAGGTCCCTGATCTGAAAGTGGCTTGTTCTTTTGCTCCTGTATCTTTTGCTTTGGAATAAAAACGGTAAACTCACTACCCTCTCCTGGCTTGCTCTGCAGCTCTATTCTGCCACCCAAAAGCTTGGCCAGCTCGCGGCTAATAGATAGCCCTAAACCTGTACCCCCAAACTTCCTTCGGGTGGAACCGTCTGCTTGCTGAAATGCTTCAAAAACGGACTGCTGCTTTTCTTTAGGGATACCAATACCTGTATCCTTTACCGCAAAAGAAAGCAACGCCGGATCGTCTGCATTATGAACGGAAAGAGTAACCCTTCCCTTACTGGTAAATTTCAATGCGTTGGAGAGGAGATTCCGCAATATTTGTTCGAGCCGCAGTTTGTCTGTCTCTATGGTTTTTGGAACGTTCTGGTCGATATGAACCTCTAAGGCTACGTTCTTGTTGTTTGCAATCGGCGCAAACAATTGCTTCATTTCAGTCTGAACATCCTGCAACTCCACCTGCTGATACTCCAGTTCCATTTTCCCCGCTTCGATCTTCGAGAGGTCTAGTATTTCATCTATCAGCGATAGCAATCCATTGCCTGAGCTTTGTATCACTTGTGCATATTCTACCTGATCGGTAGTCAGGTTCTTTTCGTTATTCTCACTCAGCAACCGCGATAGTAGCAGTATTGAGTTTAACGGCGTGCGAAGCTCATGAGACATATTGGCAAGGAACTCAGATTTGTATCGTGTGCTCTGCTCCAGTTCCGCTGCCTTTTGCTGTATTTGAAGATTGCGTTCTGCGATCTGCTGGTTTCTTTCTTCGAGCAATCGCGATCTCTCTTCGAGTTCCGAGTTGCTTTGCAGCAGTTCCTCCTGCTGTACTTTCAGCTCTTCTTCGGAAGCCTGGAGCCTCTGTGCCTGAGCTTCCAGTTCCGTATTCAGATTTTCGAGTTCGCTATGCTGGGCCTGCAACTCTTCCGCCTGTGCCTGCGTTTCTTCGAGTAGTTCCTGAAGGCGAGCCTTGCTCTTTGCAGACTGAAGTGCAATGGCGATATTCAGGGAAGCCATTTCAAGAAATGCAGTAACATCGGGACCAAATGGTTTCAAGGCACCGATTTCTACAACGCCTTCTACCTCGTTGTTCTGCACCAGCGGTATGATCAACAGATGTCGTGGGCGGGCATCAAACGTTGCCGATCTTATGTGTAAGTCTTGTTCTGTACCATCGGAAAGGGAGGTGATCGTCTTATTGACTGCCGCCTGACCAATGAGAGATGTGCCGTAATTAAGATTTTGAGGGATCTTACTTTTGTCGGCAAGTGCATAACCACCGGAAAAATAAAGACCTTGCCTTTCATAGCTTATATAGAAAACGCCAACGTCTGCCTTCAGGTATTGTACCAGCACAGCAAGCGCTTCATTGGTAAGTCCCGCAAGCGTTTTATCGCCCTGCAAGGCTTTATTGAGTTGATTCAAGCCGGTCTGTATCCATATTTTGCGCTGGTTTTCGCGGCTGTATTCATGCAAGTCCTGCTGCATATGAACAAGAGCATTACCCAATATATCTTCTTTGCTTCTTGGGGTTATTGCAGCGTCAAACTGCCCCCTTCCAATTGCGTCTGCAGCCACAGCCAGTGTCTGGTTATTTTCATCCATCTCTCTGATAGAAGTCGCCAGCAATCCGACTGCATCCTTTGACGGCACATCCAGCACAATGCCGGTTGCACCCATCGCAATTTTGCCCGCCGCATTCTTTATCTCATTCAGACTGTCTGAGATAGACTTGATGGTAGCGCTGATAACGAAAAGCACAAGTGCTATCACAGCCACCAGAAAAACCAAGCTGCCGTTCCGCGCCTGCTGTTCACTCCTATTAATTTCGGCTACTTCCGTTTTCACTTTTTCCAGTACCGACCTTTGCAATGTCTTTATATCGTCCACAGCTTTTGCGGAAACAACCCACCATTCGTCGGCATCAAAGGTGGTATCAACCACACCCCTCGAGATAGACCTGTTGATGAATCCGTTCGTTACCTTCATCTCATTGGTCTGCAAAAACTTATTGAAGGTGGCTATTACCTGGGGTGATGCACGCAACGAAAACTCAGTGATATAGCTATGATAAATGTCATTCTCGCCTTTCAGCTTTATAGCTGCCTGGTGTGGCTCTTCCTTTGTGAAAAGAGAGAAATATATCGTAGCCCGAAGATTACCCAGATGGGTGGCCATTTCTGACAACAAGCGCTGGCCAATCACATCCTGATTATACAAGGCTAAAAAAGGTAGATTGCTGGTGCTGAAATTAGCAAGAGCACTGACCCGCGAAATGGCATTTGTATAATACTCCATAACCTCAGAAGCATTCAATTTACCCTCGTCCAGCAGGCTGCGCATAACGTCGAGCCGGTTGAGAAAGGTGTAATTCTGCACACCGTTCAGGTTTTTCCCCTCGCGTCGTTCAATTTCCGTGATCGCTTCGTCCGTCTTGTTTCTCAATAATCCAAGTGTCCCATTGTTCTGCTTCGTAATGGCGTAGCTAAAGCTGATTCGTCGTTCCGATTGCAAACAATCAACTAATTCGCTAATCAATGCTGCGCGGTTCATTCGCTGCGCGGTTGCTTCGATAATCTCAATCTTTTCACTACGCTGCTTATGCAACTGGATGGAAACGACAAGCAAAAAAATCAGCGGCAACAGTCCGATGATTAACAATTTTACAGGAAAAGGTATTTTCTTAAACAATCTATTCATTCTCTGTGTTGTTCAATTGTAAAGCCATTTCGGCTGACTCTGGTTCTTTTTCTTGTTTCAGCGGCAACACAATAATGAAAGTGGCCCCTTCGTTTTCCTTGCTTCGCGCTGTGATCAATCCATTGTGCTTTTCCACAATCTTTTTTGCAATGGCAAGTCCTATACCTGTCCCCTCGTATGATTCCTTTGAGTTCAGTCTTTGGAAAAGGGTAAATATTTTTTCGAGATATTGTTCGTCAAAGCCGATACCATTGTCGGAGATAACCAGGCGACAAAAAGCACCGTCCGGCGTTTCTGGCGCATCTATTCGTTTTTCACTAATAATGGAACATCTTATCCCAATTACCGGCGGTACGCCAGCTTTGGAAAACTTCAAGGCGTTGCTAAGGATGTTTTGCAACAGCTGCCTGATCTGTCCTGGAATAGCCTGAACTACCGGCAGGTCATCCACTTCTACTACCGCATCTTTTTCTACAATTGCTATTTCGAGGTCTAAAAGTATATTTTGGACAATCTTATTCAGATCAGCATTCTCAAACAGGCTGAGAACAGAAAGGCGGCTATAGCTCAGCAAATCGTTAATAAGTCCGCTCATTCGCTCCCCTGATACGATTATCCGTCTCAGGTACTCCTCCAGGTTGTGATAATCGTTCGCTTCAAGTTTTTCCCGAACTATAGAACTGAACACTTGTATCTTTCTCAGAGGCTCTTTCAGATCATGAGAAGCAACCGATGTGAATTGCTGCAACTCATGATTCTTTGCCTCGAGTTCTTCGTTAGATTGCTGCAACTCAAGCGTGCGTTCCTCCACCTTTTGTTCCAGTAGCTGATTGATCTGCTTTTGTTCCTGTATATCCGTCAGCGTTCCTACCCATTTGGTGATATTGTTCTGCGTGTCTTTAACCGGCAGAGCACGCAGCAGATGATAACGATAGTCCCCTCTTTCAAGCATCCTGATGCACACCTCCATCTCAAGTGGTTTCGCTTCCGCAATGGCATCTTGCCACACACTCCTGATTGTTGCGTCCCCTTCCGGCACTTCCGGAAACTCTTTAATATTTGCTGAATATCGAAACCAATGCTCATTGACGAACTCTATTGTTCCGTCCGGCTTCGCGGTAAATGCTATTTGAGGAATTGCCTCTATAATAGAATGCAGTTCGCGCACATTATCATTTAGTGTTTCTTCAGCCTTTTGTCTTATCGCAATTTCTTCCCGCAATGCATTCTGAATCGTGCTCAGTTCATTCTTCTGGTCGTAAAGACGCTGAAAGGTTTTGACTTTAAATAATAAAATATCTGCATCTACAGGCTTCGTGACATAGTCGATGGCCCCTGATTCATAGCCTTTTGTGATAAACTTTTTATGAGTGTTAGCTGCAGAAAGGAAAATAATGGGAATGTCTTTGGTCTTGCTGTAGCCTGTTATGGCTTCTGCCACTTCAAAGCCATCCATGCCCGGCATCTGTACGTCGAGAATTATGAGAGCATAACAAGTCTTCAAAACTTTTTGCAGCGCTTCTTCGCCGGAGGATGCGGTATCCACCTCTATTTTATTAAGCTGCAAAATGCTTCTTAGAGATAAGAGGTTTTCCTCCTTATCATCTACAATTAATACCATGGCTAAACAAAAATAAAGTAGTAGGGTTGCTTAAATAAATAGAAAATACATCTGTCCTTAATCAACTAAAACATAAAGAATTAGCTAAAAAATCAGGCCAGACCCGACTTTCACGTAGCCGGACGGCCACGCCTGGCAGCCTGATCAATAGAATAATTAAGGTTTATTTATAAGTATTCCTCATGTTACGACGGTTATTAAAGGTATTTTTGCAATATTATTCCCTTCCGAAAACTGTGTTGTATGATTCTAAAAGCTATTACATCTTTGTCAAAAAACGTCTTACTTACAATAATAGCTTTAATATTTTCTTTTTCGGCATCCTTAGCTCAAAACAAATATCTTCCTAATCCAGCTTTCAGAGACGGTGAGAAGATAACGTACACCGTATTCTACAATGTTATTGGCATTTATGTGAATGCCGGGACCGCTGTCTTTCAAACAAACCTCGAGCGATACAATAATACAGATGTATATCATGTGGTGGCAGAAGGCAGAACCAACAAAAAGTATGACTGGATATTTAAAGTGCGCGACCGCTATGAAAGCTACTTTGATACCGAAAAGTTCCGCTCTCTGAGATTTGTGCGCAACATTCATGAAGGGGATTTCAAGCATCACGAAGAGATAGTCTTTCAGCCGAAGAAGAATCTCGTTATAACGAACGATAATGTATATCACGTACCAAGCTCTATTATGGACGTGATCAATGCGGTATTTTATGCACGCAATATCGACTATAATGCCTACAGGCCGGGGGCTAAGATATCTTTCAATATCTTCTTAGACGGGCAAGTATATAACAGCTATGTACGATATCTTGGTAAGGAAAGGGTGACAACGAAGTATGGTACTTATCAGGCGATCAAATTGAAGCCGCTACTGATCGAAGGCTCCGTATTTAAGGATGGCGAAAACATGACGTTATGGGTAACAGATGATGCCAGACATGTTCCCGTTCGTGCTGAAAGTCCCATATCCGTAGGTTCTATCAAGATAGATATGGCGAATTATACGATCACGAATTAAGGTTTGGTTGGAGATAGTTGGAATAGTTGGAGGAGTTGGAAAGGTTGGAGGAGTTGGAAAGGTTGGAGGAGTTGGAGATTGTTGGAAAAGACCACGAAGTATTAGGCAAGCAACCTTTGCCCTCTGCTCTCTGCCTTCTGCCCTCTGCCCTCTACGCATCTGCTCTCTGCCCTCTGCTTTCTGCCGTCTGCTTTCTGCCGTCTGGCTTCTGCCCTCTGCTCTCTCTCTTCGACAAGCTCAGAGTGACAACACCTCTCTGCCTCTCTGCTCTCTGCCCTCTGCTCTCTGCCGTCTGCCCTCTCTCTTCGACAAGCTCAGAGTGACAACACCTCTCTGCCTTCTGCCGTCTGCCCTCTGCTCTCTGCCTTCTCTCCCTATTTATGAGTAGAAGCCTCTCCCTAAAAACATTTTCACCGCTCCCTATTTATAGGGATTAATATGTGAAGTACGATTATGAGTTTTGTTCTGCTATTCAAGCGAATGATACAACACACTACCA
>DATJDP010000117.1:0-18162 GCA_035497355.1 Flavipsychrobacter sp. | reverse complement strand
CTATGTCGTTTGCCTTCCGCTCTATGTAGTTGAACATTGAGTCTATGTCGTTTGCCTTTGTCATAAAGGCATAGGCGATTTTGATAAAACGCGATGGTGACAGATTGGATATTGCGCGTTATTGCAGCATGTTTTGTTGCTTTATTGCTTTCGGATGCAAATATGGGAGTGCCGCCTACCACTGAGTATCGAAAAAGGCAACTAAAGGCAAAAGATGATCACTAAAGACAAAAAATGGGCACTTAAGGCAACTTAAGGACACTAAACGACAACTTAAGGTAAGTAAGGGAGCGTAAGTTGTGTTTGTCAACAAGTTGCAGCATTAATCTCTTGGGTACTATCTCGCAAAAATGGCACTACGCTAAACAAGATATATTTATATGAATAGAGAAAGGATGATTACTGTTTGCATGGAAAAAGAAGATTTTTCCTCTTGGCGGAGTACACCATCAAGTGGCTTTTGAGGGCCGTGGTGTTACGGCTTCATCCGTATGTTTTTGTGCTCCCACTGAATTTGGCGACAGTCTCATAGGCAATGCTGGTTGTGTCCTGTGCTGAAGCACAATTGACATACGCTATCATTAGAAGAATTGCCCAGAAGTTTTTCATTACTGATGTGTTTTGGTTATGATTAATGTGTTATAGTTACCCGAATTGTTGCCAGGCTTCCTACCTCCGGCTGCCAGGTAAGAATGTAAGTGCCTGACGACAGGTTTGAAACCTCCATTGTGCACTTTTTGCTATTGATTCGCTGGTCTAATTGCAATTGTCCAAGTTGATTATAGAGCCTCAGATCGCCTGCTGTTTCCATATCTAAAAGTTCAATATTCAAAAACCTGTTAGTGGGATTCGGGTAAGCTTTCAGCACTGAGTTAAGCTTTCGATCGTGCACTCCCGTTGTCCACAGGTTCACTTCAGTAAACGCGAGTCCAGAGATAGCTCCCGGCGAAAACTGCCAAGTACCTTCAGTAAATATATTGGTAGTATAAGCGCTTTCAGTAATAATCATGTAGTTCTTTTTAAAGGGGACGATTGCGTCAACGTAATCCTGCCCTGTGCTACCAAAAAGCTTGTTATCAATTATATTTCCTACACTATCAATCCAGAATAGCCACCCATCGGACTTTCCAATTCTTGGTGCACCTTCGTTCGTTCCCCCATTGGAGTAGCCTGCCACAAGGTAACTGGAACCAGGACCCCTACACAATCCTCCGAAGTACTCTAAATGGTTATCTCCATATGCTTTTGCCCATTTTATGTTACCGTCCAGATCAATTTTTATAATTCCAAAATCCGCTTGTGTATGTGTTGTATTAAAGGGTGCCATAGATGGCGGCACAGTAGAGCCAAACAAGATTGTGCTATCTTGGTCGTCAAATATTGCCTGAAGTTTGTCTGCGCTAGTTCCATATGCCCTGCTCCAAATTACATTGCCGAACTTATTGATTTTAAGCACATAAGTTTGGCGAGTTTGAGCCGATTGAGGAAAAGAAACAGTATCCACACAGTCATCTGTATGACCATCAGAGCGTCCGAACATATAATAATAGTCACCTACTTCCAATACTCCGCCCGGCTCTTCGTCTCCGGTAGACCCATAGACCTTTAGCCATTCTTTATTACCCAAGCTGTCCGTTTTTACAAGCACCCAATCCCAGTATTGCCATGCTGTTAGCGGCCCATGATGCACCGGAATGTCGCCATCATTGCCAGCCGACACACCCTGTATCAGATAGCCGCCATCAGAAGTACAAATGATATTAAATGCAGCATCCTGTCTTGAACTTCCCCATTTCTTTTGCCACTGTACCCTTCCACTACAGTCAAGTTTCCGCAGATAAATATCTTCAGTATCTATAACCTCACCAATTGCAAATCCTTTCTCTCCTGCAGTACAACCAGTGCTAGGTTCTTCGTTAAAATTGCAATACATCTTGACCCACTGTTTGCTACCATTGCTATCAATCTTCACTGCCACGGAACGAACATTATTATTTGCAATGCCACACGGAGGTACGTCTATTGTGCCAGAATCGGCATTAGTCCCAATACAGAAAATGCCACCGTCCTGCGCTGGTATTGCATATCTCAGACTCAATCCTCCCTGACTACCAACGATATTTGTGCGTATAATTTTAATTTGCTGAGCATTCAGTATTAATACTTGTGCTATCGTAATAAACGTGAGGAAAATTTTCTTATACTGTCTCCCGATAATTCGTGTTTTGTCCATGATTAATATATTAATAGATGATCCAATTTTAGCAGCAAAACGTTCATCCGTTGTACGCGTTACAATTTGTTACCGAAGAGGTGGATGTCTAGTGTCATTCTACCTGTTTTAACACTACACCATTTTAATAGCTCAAACTGATAATATAGAGACACTTTGAGTATTATTAAAGCAAGCTAAGATAGCTGTCTTCCCGAAACATAAAGTCACGTTAGTCTCTGACCCAGCAAGGATGTGCGATATATTGGTATTATCTACCCAAACCGCATCTACCTTCCTGCATGTTCAGTAGTATTACCATAGTAATTATTGAAAGGTCCTACACATTTCCAGTTACCACGATAAGAGACATTATCATTGCAATACTGACTGTTCGTTTTCAAATAATACTTGAATCCTTTATTAGCAGGTTCAAGAACACTGGAGTCCGAAGGAGCATCATAGGCGGCTCTTTTTTTGTAGAACTCACTCCAACGTATAAATTCGGTTATATCTCCACCTTCCGAGGTATCATTGGGATCGTCAATTTTCATTTGCTGTAGTACCACTTTTGTAGCCGAATCAAAATAGACGGGTGGAAGGCTTCTACGTAGCGCCGCCTGTTGGGCGACACAGAGCAACGGAATTACCCGATAGCCAGCAAAGCATCAACTTTTTCATAAAGGGACGTTTATGTGGTTAATTAATGAAAAACTTCGTTGTCGATCTTGTTCCGTCTGCAGCAGTTGCCTGCAGGTAATATATACCCTTGCTCCATTGACTTACATCTATCATTACGGTACCGCTAACATTTTTCTGATGGGACAATTCGCTCCCGGCAATACTTGTAATCTTGATGTTATAGTCTCTTTGGTCTAATTGAATACTAATTTTATCAGTGGCAGGATTGGGATATACCTTCAAATTCGTTGACTGTTGTAAATTTGTAATCCCAGTGGTCCATGGAGCGAATCTCGCCAGAAACACATCGGTTAAGCCATACCATTGAGAAGGGAATTCACCGCCGGACGGATCGGGAGCACTATAAGTTCCACCTGCCATTATTAACCCATCATTCAAAGGGTATAACAGAGTGGTTTCATCCTTTTCATTTGCCCCAAGCACTTTAGAACTGAGAAAGTTACCTGAGGTGTCAACATGTACTATATACGCATCTCCTGAACCATAAGCAACTCCAACTTGTCCGTCAGCAGAGCCAGAGATACCACCTATCCATAGGGTGCCATCTGTAGATCGGCACATTGTATTCGGCGTCTCACTGTTAGAACCGCCATAGCATTTGTTCCAGTTAATAACATTATTGCTATCTATATCGACTAACCAGAAATCAGATACACCTGTAGCAGAGATATGTCCGGTTACATCTCCATCTGTTGAGTAGCAATCTGTCGTAAATAAAACACCTCCATCTTTATTCTCTATCCCCCAACCATTCCAATGGGCGTCAAAGCTGCTGCCTCCAAGGCATCTGGCCCATACCTTACCTCCTGTGTCATCCAGCCTTACTACTAATCCGTCGCCGTTACCATGATTTCCAATGCAGTCTCCATCTGTAGAAAAGGTACTGCCCACCACATAGTAGCCCCCCTGGCTACGCGGTACTACGCAAAATGCCTCGTCGTTAGCCATGCCGCCTATTACCGTACTCCACTCCTTATTGCCATTACTGTCAAGCTTCAATATCCAGATGTCGTCATTAAACACACCTCCGTGATGAAATCCTACATCGCCATCATCTGAATTAGAAACACCAAGCATGATAAATCCTCCATCTTTGGTCTGCGCCATATCGCGCAACAATTCGCCGTTGGTGCCTCCATACTTCTTGGACCAAACAACCCCATCGTTGCTATTGAATTTCCTTATCAAAAAGTCTTGCTCGGATATGCTAAAGCTACTACCTCCTAACACATAGCTTCCATCTTGAAATGGAAACAAATATGGGAACGCACGATCTTGACTGTCAGCAACACATTTTTGCCAAATAATTGCTGTTCCGTCAGGATTATATTTATTGAAAATTTCTCGCTTTCCTGCCAACGAACAAGTAGTGTTTAAATTCCCAGTAGTTGACCTGCTCGAAATTGTTACAATAAAACCGCCATCGTAGGTTGTAATTGGACGTGTGAAAATCTCATCGTGATCGTCGCCTCCTAATCCTTGCATAGAAAATATAACAGGATGCAATAATTGTGCGTTAACTACACTGGCTATTGATAAAGCAGTAAATAAAAAAAGAAAATACTTCATTGGTTAACGGCGGAATTTACGATATTTACTATTTTAATTTATACCGACTTAAAGAACAAGCATTAAAAACCGCCCGCGGTAATTGTTATTCATAAGCCAAGCCAGACTTTAGAAAATCTATGGTCTATAAAATAAATTACCTAACGATAATTTTCTCCTGAAGCACCGTTTGTCCTTTCGTATCTGTGAGTCGGACAAGGTGCAGCCCCGGATGGATGTTATAGCGGGTAAGATCAACGATCATCCCCGGACTTGCCGGGATGGATAAAATCTCTTTCCCATCCGCTTCATAAACATTAAGCCTGTATCTATCCTTTCTGTTGCCCAGATAATTATTCAAATAAAGAGCAGCGTTCCGGTTCACAGGATTGGGGTAAAGCAACGGCTTTTCAAGATCGGCTGTCATATCTTTTATCCCAAGCACATTCTTAACAAGCATGCTGTCACAGTCTGCATTCCAGGGATTCGGTTGCTCATATAGCCATTGTCCGTTTGCCCGGAAGCAAACCAACTGAAGCGTAGTTGCTATAAGCGGATGATATCTTAATAAAGGGTCATCGAGAAAATCCGTTGTATAGCCCATTCCTTCTATCTGTACTGCCTGCGCTGGCGGGCTAAACCAGGCGGGGCCATAATCGCTATTGATGAACCACCGGTAGTGCCAGCGACCATCGGTCCAGTAAACGCTGTCTATGTTATCCACCCATGCTTTGTAGGGGTACAATCTGTTTGGGCTAAAGTACCCACTAAGCGTATCTGCTATGGTATCCCCTACCTGCAAAGAGAAGTCGTAAAGTAGCTCTTCGCTATATGGGAAGACTTTATTACGCATATACCACACTTTCTTAGCAATGGTATCCTGTCGTATCCACTCACCGGTATAGTTGTATCCAACAGGTAACGGAAGGCCGAAACTTGGATAACTCGAAAGCAACCTCAAATATCGTTTACCGTTAAAAAGGGTGTCTTTTCCTTCAAGCATCGCAATCAAATAGTCAAACGTATGGGGAGGAGGACCTGGCTCTCCTTCGTGCCAGTCTTCTCTTACCGTAATCCATAATGCGCTATCTTCTGGTATAGGAATATAGGCATGTTGGGCTTTTGTTTTTGTGTTGCTTAAAAACAAGAAAATAAATAGTATCACCAATGATTTTTGAACCACCTACATTGTTTTTATCTAAATATACAAATCAATTTAAGATATCTCCCTGTCCCTATTGTTTCTCCTGCTGCGGAATACCCGGCATAACAGACAGGTTATTTCCACAACCTCCAACTATATCCAGCTTCCCCCGCCCTTTCAACTTCTCCAACGACCTCCAACTTCTCCAACCTTCCAACAACCTCCAACTTTTCCAACAATCTCCAACCCTTCCGGGAACTGGCATTATAATTTAACACCTCTGGCGTTCCCTTTTTATTTAGATTTATACAACAAAGCAATTCGCAATGGAAGCACAAGCGACACGCATTCAGGGTGGCGGTTTTCTTATTCACCCCTCAACTCCCGACAACACTTTTACGCCCGAAGATTTTACCGAAGAACAGCACATGATCGTGCAGATGTGCGACGAATTTCTGGACAAAGAAGTGTTGCCCCACATAGATGCCATCGACAAGCAGCAGGAGGGTCTGATGCCTGCATTGCTCAACAAAGCGGGCGAACTGGGTTTGCTTGGTGCTGCATTTCCTGAACAATACGGTGGACTGGGCAAAGATTTCGTGACGGCAACGCTGATCAACGAAAGGCTGGGTGGAGGCCATTCATTTGCCGTGGCAATGGCAGCCCACAATGGTATCGGCTCTCTTCCCATCCTTTATTTCGGTACCGAAGCACAAAAGGAAAAGTACATACCCAAACTGGCGACCGGAGAAATGAAGGGTGCTTATGCACTTACCGAGCCCGGCTCCGGGTCAGATGCACTGGGTGCAAAAACAACGGTGCGGCTCAGTGACGATGGAAAGAATTATATCATTAACGGACAAAAGATATGGATCACTAATGCAGGCTTTGCCGATGTGTTTACCGTGTTTGCTAAACTGGACGGTGACAAGTTTACGGCTTTCATTGTGGAACGAGGCGCACCGGGCCTGAGCCTGGGAGAAGAGGAACATAAAATGGGCATCAAAGGGTCGAGCACACGACAGGTATTCTTTGAAGACTGCACCATACCTGTTGAAAATCTCTTAGGGGAGATTGGTCGCGGACATATCATTGCTTTCAACATTCTGAACATAGGTCGTCTGAAACTCTGCGCAGCAGCGCTCGGAGGTGCAAAACGCGCGCTCAATACGAGTGTGGTGTATGCTAAAAACCGCGAGCAGTTTCAAACGCCGATCGCCAGTTTTGGCGCTATACAGCAAAAGCTGGCACAAATGACCATTCGCATCTTCGGGGCAGAATCTGTGTTGTACAGAACCGCTGCCTGGATTGATGAAAAGGAAAAGAACCTGCACGAAGAAGGAAAGGCAGGAAGTGAAACGCTGCTGGGCGCGGCTGAGGAGTTTGCCATTGAGTGTGCAATGCTGAAGGTGATCGGCTCTGAGTGCCTCGACTACGTGGTGGATGAAGGGGTTCAGATACATGGCGGCAACGGCTATATGGACGATTACAATATCTCCCGCGCTTATCGCGACAGCCGCATCAACAGGATATTTGAGGGCACAAATGAGATCAACCGCTTGCTGACGCTCGATATGTACCTGAAGCGCGCCATGAAAGGTCGTATTGACCTGATGGGGCCTGCAATGGCAGTAAGCAAAGAGTTGATGGCTATACCCTCTTTTGACGAGGATGACGGAATGTTTGCTGCAGAACAAAAGGCGATTGCCAACTTTAAGAAGGCAATATTGATGGTAGCTGGTGCAGCCGTTCAAAAGTTAATGATGAAGATAGAGCATGAGCAGGAAGTACTCATGTACCTTTCGGATATGCTGATGCAAACCTTTCAGGCGGAAAGCATGCTGCTCCGCTCTATGAAAATGAAAGAAAATGACCATGCAGAAGCCACATTGGCACTTGATGCTACCCGTGTCTTCATCAGCGATGCAGCAGATGCCATCCTGCATGCGGGGAAAAATGCCGTGAACGCCTTTGCAGAGGGAGATGAGCAGAGAATGATGCTTATGGGACTGAAACGGTTCACAAAGACTAATAGCTTCAATACAAAAGAGGCAAGAAGAAGAATCGCAGAAAAGCTGATTGCAACGGAAAAGTATCTCTTTGAATAAACTCAAAAAAAGAAGCACAGATGATCACGGCTTTTAAACCGCGACAATCTGTGCTTAATTCCTCAAGGTCTTAGAGCTTTGAAGAAGGTGGAGTGTCTTTATTATTAGTGTTCGGACCAGGATAATCTTCCTGTGCATTTCGCTCTTCTTCATTATGATGTGCACCTTCGCCATGAGGCACATTTTTGCCTGCCGCCTTCCCCTCATTTTGAGCCTTCAGACGACTACTTGTTTCGCCGCCTGTTGCAGCGCCCGGTGTGCGACCACCTATTGGCTCCTCACTGCTTAGCTTCCCTGCCTCATCTGAATAATTGGCGCCTGCATTCTTTTGCTCTCCCTGACGGTAGCTTTCACCACCGAGCGCCTTGGAGCCTTGTCCGTGGTTGGAGCCGCCCTGTGTTGTAGAACCGGCATTGAAGGCCGCCCTGCCCTGATTGCCTGTTTCAGCCGATTTTCGCGTTTGGTCGTAGTCTTCGTTATCTACCTTTCTTTTTTGATCCATTCCCGGACGGTCGTCTTCGAATTTTTTCTTGTCTGCCATAGTCTTCTGGTTTTTATGGATTACCGATAGTATCCTCGTTTTTTGATTGTCTGTCTTCAGGCCTTGTCAGATCCTCGTCAATATCCTTATTCTCGGAAGTGGTATCTTTAGTGTGCTCATGCACTGCGAAATCTGATTCATCGTCAGCCGAAACCCTGGCGCCAACCGCGTCCTGTCCTGAAGCATAACCTGTTCCGACCGATCCGCCGCCTCCCGGTGCTGTTGCTCCTTCATAAGAGATATTTGTTCCCTGACTACTCCATTGGTCTGTATGCCGATGAGAACGAGCAGCTTCCGTGGGACTGTTGATGATGCCATCAATGCTTGCTGCTGTGCCGGAGTGACGTTTCTTTTGTTTATCCTGGTCCTGATTGTTCTCTTCAGGAGGCCTATTGCTATTGTTTTCCATATTGATAATCGTTTATTAAAAGATGTAAAAGTTGTGCCATAACTCTTCTTTAGTCTAAAAGTCGCGGATTATCTTAAAGGCTAAGAAGTTAAGCTGTTGCACTGTTTGACATATATTCAGTTCTGGCATACACGAATGAAGGATCGTTGTAAAAGAAGGGGGTGCGACGGCAATCCTTTATTATTTTTCCTCATTCGTTATTTACTTTTCTTCAATGCTTGTTTTGTTTCTTTCAGCCTCTTATTCATTTTTATCAATCTCTTCTTAGTTTGTTTCAAACTCTTATTAGTTCGTCTCAAACTCTTGTTTGTCCGTCTCAAACTCTTATTTGTTTGTCCCGAACTCAATAGAGTTGAAAAATGTTGAATTAGTTTTTTGTAAACTCAATAGAGTTTCTTTCAAACTCAATAGAGTTTCTCACAGACTCGATAGAGTTTGCTTCGAACTCATATTCGAAAGCTTCAGGCAAATATGAGTTTGAGACGGACAAATATGAGTTCGGCTCAGACAAACATGAGTTCAGCTTAGACAAATATGAGTTCAGCTTAGACAAATATGAGTTTAAAACCAGGGAAGAAGAGTTCGGGACAAACAAATAAGAGTTCGACAGAATCTTTAAAGAGTTTGGAAAAACCATCAAAGAGTTTGGAAAAATCGCTCTTAATCTTTGTCCGCTAGCTTGCAGCTATGTCATTCATATTACCAATACATTGAACCATGCAGCAACTCACAAAGGAGCCAGGCACAGCCTATGCCCAACAATGAAGAATGAATAAATGTGCCAATTATACCAATGCCCCAGCTCGTGACCTCACGAACCGTAGCTTAAATGCGCATGTGTAACCGTGTGGTTTATGCGGACGCGAACCACGCGAAGGAAACCTACTGTTAGTAGCTGTTTTATTTTGTCAGCAAGTTTAAGCTATCAATATGGGTGAAATGTTTAACATTCAACGTGTCCAGAGTCAATTCATGTACAACTGCTGTGGCTGCAATGAATAAATCAGGTTTGTCAATGGTCTTGCGTTTGATTTTAAGCTGGGCAACTATGTCTGCTGCTTGTCTTGCAGCTCTGCTGTCAAGGTCCAGGATAGTGAACCTTGTTAACATGCCGTCCCAAAACTGCAAATGCGCTTTAGTTGCGCCGTTGACAACTTCAAACTCAGTCACACTGGAAATATAAAGACGGTCATAGTTTCTGAAGTGTGAAACTAATTTTGAATTTGCTTTATCAGTCTTGCGGAAGTAATCAATAAGAAATCAATAAGAATGGTAGAGTCCATCAGCTTTTTGTCCGCCATGCTGCAATGCTTTTTCTGTTTTCTTCAATCACCTGTATTTCTTTGTCTGAATAAATAGGTCCATTGAGTAGATATTTAATAAATTCATCCTTTTCTTTCTGCTGTGGCTCCTTTTCTGTGAGTTCCTGACGTAGTCTTGCCTTCTGCGAAGGCGTTAGACTTTTGACCAGTGTCAGGAGTTGCTGAAACGAAACTTGTACTTTCATTTCCATACTTCAAATTTAAGGGTTTCAGCTAAAAGAGCCAGCTTAAAAGCGGGCCAGCTTACGTGCCAATAAGATACTGCCGCTTATCTTCTTTTTGTAGCAAGCGAGGAAAACAAATGCGAATGAAACCAGTATCTTTTCATTGAATCTTGTTTTCGGCTTTCGTTGCTTTGGTTCCCTCGAACCGCGGCATAGGGATATTTCTCCCCTCTTAGCTCAAATATCACGTTTCGAGTTTCCGAATATGGAATTGTGTCATTCTTCATCTTTACCTTTATTGAAAAAAATATCTTTTTATAAATTCGTAGAAACACTTTTGTATCATGCACCGAATTGTACCCGCACTATTTTTGTTTCTATTTTTATTTTCCTGTAAAAAGGGAGATGACAGCGTTCGATCTCTTAACGGTCAAACTTTTATTGGCACAGAAGTGCGATTACAAGGGCCTCTTAGAGTATTTACTTCTGATGGAGAGATTACTGATCCTGCCGTTATAAAAGCCTTTTTAGATAAGGGATTCCATTTTAAAGACTATCAACCTATACCGTTTAAAGACTCGCTTATTTTCAGTAAAGATAGTGTATTGATTAAGGCCGCTGATAATCAAGAAAGTCATTCCTATGCTGTGCAGTCCTCGGGAAATGACTTAACCTTCATTGCCCGGGATTCAACGATCAGGCCTCTTTTTATACCCCGAATTATTGGAATACTCGAACAAGCGGCTAATTTTTATTCAATAAAAAAAGTGTACGATGGGCAGAATGGCAAGGAAGTTCATCAACTCGATATCATTAAAGCAAATAGGCAGAATGACGAAATTCTTATGCCTGTAGTAGGATACTACTTCATTAATGGTGGATTTGATGTCCCGGAAGACATAATTTCCGTTGGCGGTACCGAATCTGGGACACTTAAGACAAGCATTAGCCCTGATTTAGTGCCTGGAGATACCCTGGCATTACTTTCCATCACATTATCTTATCATCAGCAATAGAATCTATATTACTCGCTTGGTAAGGGGCCTTCGTACGCTTGTTTTGCTGCGTCAGAACGACGGCACAGCAGAGGATACCTAAGGGCGCAGAAGATCAACCATCCCCATTAGCAAAACGCGTTAACTTTGCGGCGATTTTCATTTTATTAATTTCTCATTCTTTCATTTATAACTATGGATTATCGTATTGAAAAAGACACCATGGGCGAAGTGAAGGTGCCGGTGAATGCTTATTTCGGTGCACAGACACAGCGCTCTATTGACAACTTCAAGATCGCACAGGACATTAACCGGATGCCCAAAGAGATCATCCGCGCGTTTGCCTATCTTAAAAAAGCTGCGGCACTAACCAATAATGAACTTGGTGTACTTTCCGATGAAAAGACAAAACTGATTGCACAGGTGTGTGATGAGATACTGGAAGGGAAGCTGGATAACGAATTTCCGCTGGTGGTATGGCAAACGGGCTCGGGTACGCAAAGCAATATGAATGTAAATGAGGTGATTGCCTATCGCGCACATGTGCTGAACGGCGGTCAGCTTACAGATAAAGAAAAATTCATTCATCCGAATGATGATGTCAATAAATCCCAATCCTCAAATGACACCTTCCCTACAGCAATGCACATTGCAGCCTACAAGATGCTGAACGATATAACCATTCCCGGCATTAAAAAACTTCGCGATACGCTGGCTGCAAAGTCCAAAGAATTCATGAATGTAGTGAAGATTGGACGCACACACTTTATGGATGCAACGCCGCTTACCGTAGGTCAGGAGATCAGTGGATATGTTTCTCAGCTGGATCACGGTGTTCGTGCCATCAATCACACTCTGGACCACCTCAGCGAGCTGGCCTTGGGCGGTACTGCCGTAGGTACAGGTATCAATACGCCGAAGGGCTATGCAGTAAAAGTGGCGCAGAAGATCGCAGAGCTTACAGGGCTACCATTTGTGACCGCCGAGAACAAATTTGAAAGTCTTGCTGCACACGATGCCATTGTAGAATCGCATGGTGCATTGAAAACAGTAGCGGTAAGTCTAATGAAGATCGCTAATGATATTCGCATGCTGAGCTCCGGCCCACGTTCAGGTATCGGCGAACTTTTCATTCCTGATAATGAACCTGGGTCTTCTATCATGCCAGGTAAAGTAAACCCTACACAGTGCGAAGCACTAACTATGATAGCAGCACAAGTATTGGGAAATGATGTTGCGATCAATGTAGGCGGTGCAAACGGACATTTCGAGCTGAATGTCTTCAAACCGGTAATGATCTTCAACTTTCTGCACAGCGCAAGACTGATAGGCGACGGATCCGTAAGCTTCAACGACAAGTGTGCTGTGGGTATTAAGCCTATAGAAAAGAACATACAGGAGCACGTGAACAACTCGCTGATGCTGGTAACAGCACTGAATACAAAGATCGGCTACTACAAGGCTGCCGAGATTGCACAAACGGCTCACAAACAGGGCAAGACACTAAAGCAAACAGCTATTGATCTTGGCTATGTAACGGCTGAACAATTTGACGAATGGGTAAGACCTGAGAATATGGTTGGTGAGCTGCCGAATTAAGACATTGACAACGCTTACAGTAAAAAAAAACGCCTGATTGCTCAGGCGTTTTTTAATTCAGCTTTTTGTAATTCTTCCGGCGCCCATACATACTGTTTCTTATTCAGCAGTAAGGCTTCTCCGGCAATGGTTTGCTCGCCGGTCGCAGCATCGTACACAGCACAGTCATACAGAATGCGGTTCTTTTCGGGGAATATCTCCTTCACCTTTACCACTGCTTCATACTCTTTGTCGGTAAACATTGGTTTCAGCCATTTCAGGCTCTGGCTCATGTACACATGCCCATCAGAATACCATAACGCTCCAAATATCTTCGTGAATACACTTGCTCCCAGAAAGCCATGAATGATATTCCTTCCAAACATACTCTCCTTTCCTGCCTGAGGATCAATATGTAACGGGTTGGTATCACCGCTTACTTTGGCAAAGGTGTCTACGTCTTCTTGTGTGTAACTGAACTTATGACGAAATTCATCTCCTGGTTGTAACATATAATGGTGTTTATTCACCAAAGTAACTGTTTTTAGTATTGATTCAAATTGCAAAAAAAGGCTGAACGGAAGCATACCAGGCTAAACCGCTCTTTTAGAAAGATTTATAGCCACCATTAGAACGTCTGCATGGCCTTTATTAAAAAAACACAAAGATTTTACAATTTCTTAATGAGAAACCCCTACCTTTGCGCCGCCAAAAGGAAGGAACGGATTACGACGGAAAGAATAGCATTTTATACCAGCAATTACTACTTACAGCATTATCTCCTTGGCAACATTAACTAGTATTCAAATTCTTTATACAAATAAAAACAGTCAACATGGCAAACCAGGACAACAAGAATTTTGTGAACAACATCGTAGATGCACAAAAGCAGGCAGTAGATGCTATGGCAGATAACACTAAGAAATTTACAAATGGCAACACTGTTGTAAATGAAACAGTACAGAAAAGCAGCGAGTGGTACAAAAACTGGCTGGATACCCAAAAGAATATCTTCACAAAGGCGACCGAAAATACACCAGATATGACTGGTAATATGCAGCAAGGCATGAACCAGATGAATGAGTTTTATAAGAACTGGTTCAACAATCAAATGAATCAGGCAAAGCAAATGTGGGATATGAATAGTGGCTTTTTCCAAAACATGGGCGGCAACAACGCTGCAAACATGAACCCGATGAATATGTGGCAAAATGCTCAGACCAACTGGAACACGTGGACTAACAACATGAACAATACCAGCAACTGGATGAACATGATGCAACAATGGAACAACATGTTCAACATGGACGCATATAAGAAAGCAACAGACAACTGGACCAGCCTCTATAATCAATACCAGCAAATCCTGAACAGCAACTGGAGCAAAATGCAGGAGAACATGCAAAACGGTACTGCACAAGATGCTTATAAGAACATGACCAACGCGACAGAAAGCTTTGCTAAGTTCTATGAGCTGTGGGCGCCAATGTGGAAGAGCATTCAGGAGAAGACATTCAACATGGAAGTATATAAGCAATGGATGAATCCATCGGCTTATAAAAACCTGATGGATCAATACCTTGGCTTCATGCCTGAAAGCAGCCGCAACTACATGCAGCAAATGAGTGATATGATGCAAAACGGCACAAAGCAGTTTAGCGATATGGCCACCCAGAACTATCAGCAGATGCGCGCTATGATGGGGAACATGATGCCAGGCATGAATGCCTCAAACATGTTTGGCGACATGCTAAGCGGCTACAATCAGTTTCATAATATGATGACTGAGGCTGCAGCGCCTTTCACTAAAATGATGACGCCAAATCAGCACACAAAAACTATGATGGAATGGCAGGACATAGCAAACCGTATGGCTGTCTACAACATCAAAAACGCAGAGCTGCAGTACATGATGTATACCCAGGGCACAAAAGTGATGGATAAGCTGGCAGAGAATGTAGCGAGCAAAGTGCAGGGAAATGAAGAGATCAACAGTGTAATGGCTTTGTTTGAAGAGTGGATGAACATCAGCGACAAGACTTTCGTTTCCTTGTTTGAAAGTGACGAATACAGCAAATTGATGGCTGAAGTAAGCGCTATGCAGCTGAAGCTGAAGAAAGATGTTGAAAACCAGATGGAGAAAATGATGGTCGGCATTCCGGTAGCTACGCGTAGCGAAATGGATGAACTGTACAAGACCATCTACGAATTGAAGAAGCAAGTGCGCCAGATGGAAAAGATGATGGAAATAGGCAACGAAGAAGAGCCAGTAGCACCTAAGGCTACTCGCAGCACATCTACTAAAAAGTAAAATAGCTAACTTGATAAAGAAAAAGTTCCGGTGATGCCGGAACTTTTTTTATGCTTAAAAATCTACCTCTACATATATAGGGCAGTGATCTGAGTGTTTCACGTCAGGAAAGATAGCGGCACTCTTCAGAGAAGCCGCTAAAGGTTCCGTTGCCAGGAAATAATCAATACGCCAGCCTTTGTTTTGTTCACGAACGGTCGGGAAGCGTCTGCTCCACCAACTGTAGTGGTGTGGATCCCGATTGAAATGACGAAAGGTGTCCACCATGCCGCTTGCAATGAATTTATCCATCCACGCCCGCTCTTCCGGAAGAAAACCACTAGTCTTTTTATTGCCAACGGGATTGTGAATATCAATCGCTGTATGAGCAATATTGTAATCGCCGCAGATCAGTATTTTAGGTCTTTCCTTCCGTAGCGCCTGGACGTAATCATAAAACTCATCCAGCCACTGATACTTGTAGGTTTGCCTCAGTTCGCCGGTGGTGCCGCTAGGAAAGTATGTATTAATCAGGGTGACGTCTCCATAATCTGCCCGTATCACTCTACCTTCGGCATCGCTCTGCATGATGCCGTTGCCATAAAAAAGGGCGTCAGGTTGTCTTTTTGTAAAGATCGCTACGCCGCTGTAGCCCTTCTTTTCTGCACTATACCAATAGGTATGATAACCTAATGCTTCAATGGCGTTGTGGTCCACATTTTCCTTCTCCGCTTTTATCTCCTGCAGGCAGATAATATCCGCGGGATCTGTTTTCAGCCAGTCAACAAAGCCTTGTTTGATGGCGCTTCTTAAGCCATTTACATTATAAGAAATGAGCCGCATTGGTGTATATATAGTATTATTAAATTCCCTTTTGTTCAATCTGCGCCTGCAGCCCCTTTGCCCAGTTAATGATCAACTGCTTTTGGTCGTTTGTAAGACGTGCTTTCGGATGCATCCAGGTATAGCTGGTTATCGGCATTTCTCCTTTTTCAACCTGTTCGGCTACTTCTTTCAGCTTGTGTGCCTGTCTCTTCGGAGTATAGCCGGCAAACTCAGAAAAATTAAGTTCCTTTTTACCGTCATTCACGTGGTGCTGCAGCCACCATGCAACGGGCTGGATCCTATCGTACCATGGATAAGAAGTATAGTTACTGTGGCAATCGTAGCACGCCTGTTCCAAAAGCGGCTGAACGTTTGCAGGGATGGTATAGACTGTGGTGATACTTTTGCTTTCCTCTCGCGACTGATTTTTCTGTGGCCTGAAAAACTGGATCACTACAACTACGATCAGCACGATAATAAAAATGGTCCGCACCATAAAGTCGAAAGTTTACTGCCAAAGTAAGAAATAAACGATGAACAATAGTATGATACCGGCGTGCCATTTTCAAAATCTGGCATGGCTTTATAACATTGGGAATATTTATAAATACTATTAGGGCTGGTCTCAATGAGCCGTAGCTTTGTATCGTAAAAACATGGATTATGGATAGGAAAAAAGTAGTGATTTTGGGAGCAGGGTTTGCAGGATTGCAACTAGCAAGGAGAATAAAGAATCCTGCCTATGATGTAACCGTGATTGACCAGTACAATTTCCACCAGTTCCAGCCTCTTTTTTACCAGGTAGCTACCGGAGGACTCGAACCCAGTTCTATTTCATTTCCGCTTCGCAGGGTGTTTCAAAAAAGGGAAAATGTGCATGTCCGGGTCGCAGAAGTGAGGTCTGTAGATGTCACAAATCAGCTCGTGACTACAGATACCTGCGATTTTCGGTATGATTATCTTGTCATAGCAACCGGCTGCACCACCAACTTTTTTGGTAATAAAAACATTGAGAAGTATGCCTATCCGATGAAGTCAACTGCAGAGGCAATTACCCTTCGCAATCGAATCCTGCTCAACTTTGAGGATGCACTCGGTTGTGCAGAGGAAGACCTGGAAGGCATTATGAATATAGTGATCGCAGGTGGCGGGCCAACCGGCGTGGAGCTTGCAGGAGCAATTATCGAAATGAAGAAAAACATACTGCCGAGAGATTATCCTGATATGGATTTCTCCCGCCTGAATGTCTTCTTGCTGGAAGGTGGTCCGGCTACACTAGGGCCGATGTCTAAACAATCGCAACAGAAGTCGCAGGAGTACCTTGAAGAAATGGGCGTTAAAGTCTGGACTAACGCACTAATCGAAGACTACGATGGGAAGGTGGTGAAGATAAAGGATGGAAGAGTCATCAGAACAAACAACCTGATTTGGGCTGCAGGGGTTACAGGTGTTGTCCCTGAGGGCATTTCAAAAGATAAACTTGTTCGTGGCAACCGCATAAAAGTGGATCAATTCAGCAGAGTGGAAGGCATGTCGAATGTTTTCGTTCTGGGGGATGTTTCCTATATGGAAACTCCTGACTGGCCTCGTGGCCATCCGCAACTGGCTAATGTAGCTATCAATCAGGCAAAGAACCTTTCTAAAAACATGGAGCGCCTGCTGGAAGGAAAAGAGATGCAAGCATTTCGTTACAAAAATCCCGGCACCATGGCAACAGTCGGAAAACGGAAGGCTGTCGTTGATCTTCCTAACTGGAAATTTCAGGGCTTTTTCGCGTGGCTGGTGTGGATGTTCCTGCACCTGATGCTCATTCTCAGTGTGAAGAATAAGCTTTTCATATTCCTCAACTGGACAATCAGCTATGTCACCAACGATACTACCCTGCGACTGATTCTCTTGCCAACCCGCAAGCAGGTAGAACTTGCAGAAGAGCATCACCGGCTAGAAGACTATGTTCAGGTATAGATTCAGGAAACTGCGAGCTGCCTCACAAGCATCCGCTTGGCAATAGGCAGGAAAGTCTCATCCAGCGGCACGCTCAGGTCCGTCTCTACGCTGTAAACCGCGGGATTAGGAAGGGTGCGAATATTCCTTATAATCTCTATTTTGATATTTTCAAGTGTATTGGCAATACTACGGGTCCAGCTGTCTACATACTGCACCTTGATGCCCTTATACTTTGCATCTTTGTGCTCAAACAAAGTAATATTATAGGCATAAGCTCTCACTTCAGAATACTGGCCATACAGTAAAAGCATATAACCTTCATTTTTATACAGCGGAAGAATACCCACCGGCTCGATCGTTATCTTCTGCTCAATAAA
>DATJDP010000116.1:0-2498 GCA_035497355.1 Flavipsychrobacter sp. | reverse complement strand
GTTGAGCAGAGCTTTGAGTGCTTTGAGCGTTAGCTGCTGAAGTGAAACCTATAAGTGCTGCTGCGATAATGATGATCTTTTTCATTTTTGTTGTTTTGTGTTTGTGTTTGTTTGTTTGATGATGCAAAGATGGATCGGCGGGGAAGTGTGTGCAACAAAACAGAACCTGTTAACCCCGGCTTTGCATCCGGTTAACGAGCTGTTAGGAAAGAAGGTGAAGAACTAACGGCCTTAGGATACTTTATTTTTTACCTTTTTATCCTACTGACATACTGTTGTCACTACCTGGTTGCAGCTTTGCATTAAATCATCTAATTCAAAACTTATGGAACAGGTAACGAAACAAATCAACCAGGTTATTACACCAGCAGAACTCCTTAAACATTGGCAAGGTCACAGGGATCTCACAAGAAGAGTGATCGAAGCTTTCCCCGAAGAGGAGTACTTTAATTTTTCAATCGGAGGCATGCGATCCTTCGCAGCGATGACAATGGAACTTCTCGGCATTGCCGTTCCGGCACTCAAGGAAATCGCAGGCGGAAACGTAACTGAAGTGAACAAGCAGGCTGAGCCCGGAAATAAAAAGGAAAACATCCTCCAGCTATGGGATAATGCCACAGAGGAAATCAACAGGCTATGGTCGCAAATTCCCGCTGAAAAGTTTCATGACTCCATTATGCTCTTTGGAAAATACGAGGGAACTGTATGGTCGACCATTTTTTACGCGATAGACAATGAAATTCATCACCGCGGACAGGGATACGTATATCTGCGTGCGTTGGGTATAGAGCCACCTTTTTTCTGGGAGCGTAAATGAAAACAGAGCGCCATGAAGACAATAATGGTCTTTAAAACATCTGTAACTACACGAACTGATGTGGCAAAACTAAAACCATTACTTGACCGCCTTTTTGAGAATGGCGAACGCTGGAATTTCGATCTTGAAGATTGGGAAAATATACTACGGATAGAAAGCGCAGCTCATAAAGCAAATCAGGTAATCAACGTTTTGAATACTTCAGGCTTTCAATGCATAGCATTGGAGGACTAATCTATTACTATTGTAACTTCTGCAGCTGTGCAGAAAAAACCTCGGTCAAATTCGCCGTGGTTTTTTCTGCCAGCTCTTTTATTTTCTTGCGAAAGTCATCTGGCTCTATTACCCGGGCGTAGTCCCCAAACATCATGTACCACCTTGCAAGGCCATCCATAGGGCTTTGCACCATAAAGACCATTTCTATTTCATCACCTTTTTCTTCCTCAGAAAGAAAACCGTAATATTTCTTTCCGTTGCCCATATATCTGACAACCTTTTTGTTAACCGCTATAACCACTCTTGTTTTAGCGTCATAATTGCTTTCCTTTTTATGATCATCCATACTTCCATGCTCTTTTGTGAAAGGCTCGTCGGTACGGCTAATTGCTACAATCCTGTCGGTACGGAACTGGCGATAGTCGTTTCTCAGATGGCAAAATCCGAAAATATACCAATGATCATTTTCATGAAACACACCTACGGGTTCTATCTCTCGCTGCTGTGGTTTGTCTGAGCCAAGCGACCGATACTCAAGATGCACTTGCTTTTTTTCTACAATACAGTTGAAGAGTATTTCCAGGGCATTTGGTATGCCCGAATTGAAAAGATCGGGGCGTGGACTGCTCCAAACCTGTTTTTCCAAAGCTTCCACCCAGTCCTTTTCCTGTCCCTTCAATACAGATTTCACTTTGTTCATTGCAGATTGAAAGTAAGAGCCAAGAGAAGCATCCGTAAACTTTTGCATTAGCTTTTCAGCCGCCACGAAACTTGTCGCTTCTTCTCTGGAAAACATAACGGGCGGTAATCTATAGCCTTCCATGATCGAATACCCGACCCCTGCTTCACCGATAACAGGTACGCCAGCCGCTTCAAGCGAACGTATGTCCCGGTAGATGGTACGCAGGCTTACACCAAAGCGTTCAGAAAGGTGCTGGGCTTTGACCAACCTTTTTGATTGCAACATGATAAGAATCGCAAGCGTGCGTTCAAAGCGTTTTAAGTCTTCTTGTACCATAGCTAAAAGCTATTCAAAAGTAATCGCTTCGGTATAATGAGACGCAATAAAACTAAAATAAAAAAAGCTCTCGTTGGAGAGCTTTTGATCTATACTTGAGCAAAAAAGGGGCTGTGTTATTATTGCTGTGTAGCAGTGTAGATCACATCAGTAGTATAAGTACCTGCAGGGTAAGCGAAACCAGGAGTTGCTTTGTACTTTACTGCAAAAGTCTGGTTGCCACCGTTTGTAGCATTTGTGATCAGGTTAGCTGCTGTTGCAGAAAGAGCGTTATAAGCAGATGTAGAAAAACCTTGTCCTATTTGTCCGCCTGTGTTGTTAGCTGTAAGCATTACACCAAGAACAGAAGCAGGCATAGAAGAAGTGGAAGTAGAACCGCCATTGCTTACCATAAAGTTAGCACCGCTTGTTTTTACACTTACCGTAAAGTTCTTATTAGAGCGAACC
>DATJDP010000115.1:0-17732 GCA_035497355.1 Flavipsychrobacter sp. | reverse complement strand
CACAACCCTTATCCAACAGTAGAGGCGTTGTTTAATAAAGCAGGATTCACTAAAGCTGAGATAGCTGCATTTATCGAAAAACCTGATACCATCAGTTTTCGTCATTTAAATCGTTTGCTCTCTATCTGCGAGATTGACCTTAAGCTTACGATGGTAGATTCTGAAGATCTGGATGAAATAGCAGAAGAGCAGCTCAGCGACATCTTCATTAATGAAGACGACTCCTTAGATGCACTTGATTGGGATGAAGAATCTGAAGAAGATGTGCATTGGATCTAGTTGACATGGTCATAATAAACTATGAAGACTACTATCCCTGCTATCCGTTTTCTAAGATACTAAAATAGAACACAGATTTTCATGTTAAGGAGCAAATTCGAAGACCACTATTAATCACGAAGATCATGAGCGTCTGGGTTCTATTTTTCCCAATTATTTCTTTAGCCATTCATCTGTGAAATGGCGCACTTCTTTTTCCTGAGCGAACTTGCCTGCATTGTAAGACTGAGACTGATTTTTTGGAATAGATAGGCTTTTCCAGTCTTCGTTCTTTATCATCTTGGCAATGTAAACGATCTGACCTACATGGTAACAGTAGTGTGCTATCTGCCGGTTGACTGCATCAAGAATGCTGTGTCCCTCGTTGCGTATATAGATGATACGGTCCAGATCTGCGTCGCTGATGCTATCAAGTGCATTGAAGAGGCATTGCCAGCCCTCATTCCATTTGTTTAGAAGATCCTGTTTATCCTTTATATCATTTTCAAACTCTGCGTCTCTTTCTCGCCAGGATTTTTCACCGTCTTCGGTAAGAAAGTTAGTCCAGCGGCTCAGCATATTACCCCAAAGGTGCTTAACGATCACAGCAATGCTGCTACTCGCTTCGTTGGCTTGTAGAAACAATTGCTCTGGTTCCAATTGTTCCATTGCTTTCTCGCCAAGTTGCTTGTAATATTGAAACTGCCTGCTAGCGCTCTGTAAATAAGATGTTGACATATTCATTTATTTAGGAAGATTCTTCTTTTTTTTGCTTTAGGATAAACTGCTTGTCGTGCTTTCATAGATAGCTGGCCGGTTGATCTCCATAAACCTTTCGGGAAAGGCTGTACCTACGAAGCCCATTTGCTTGTACAGTTCGTGTGCATCTAATGTCGCCAGCATTATCCTCCGTAGACCTTTTACCCACTCCAGTTCCATGATTACAGAGAGCATTTTTTTACTTAGTCCTTTTCCTCTGTGCTCTTCTAATATATATACATCTGCAAGGTAACCAAAGCTGGCATAGTCGGTAACCAATCTGGCATAACCAATCTGCTTTTCCCCTTTCAGGATGCCAATGCAAAACGAATGGTCGAAGGCCTGCTTTACCAAAGAGTAGGGAATATCTTTTGACCAATAGGCTTCTGTAGAAAGCCATAGGTGGATCTGCTCCGGTTTAAGTAACGATTTGTCTGTAGTAATGATATAGCCTTCGTGTTCTATAGTTATGGCTTGCATACTTCGAATTTAGAAAAACTTCTGTTTAAATGGTTTGAGATAGTTGGAAGAGTTGGAGATTGTTGGAAGTTGTTGGAAATGGGTGAGAACGGTTTTTCCTCCAACAATGTCCAACGGCTTTAGCCCCAACAACAATCACTGATACAGCTCCTGCTCTTTTGTGAAGTAGGTCTTTCGTGAGTTCAGCATGTCGTGTTCGATAGCGGCGCCGGTCGGGCTTTCCTTTTTATGTGCATTGTGTATTTTCAGGAAGTCGCGTACTTCGCCGCTTATGGTGTCCGGTTTCTTTTTCAGGATCTGATGCTCGGCGTCTTTAAGCACAGAATGGATTTTTTTTGCGAGCAGTTTCAGCTTGTCGTCAGGAATCTTGTTAGCATGCGAAAAGGGGGAAACGCCAGCTTCCCAGAGTATTTCATCGGCATAGGCATTGCCAATACCGCGAATAAAATGCTGATCGAGTAGCAGCGTTTTTACCGCCTTCCTCGTCTTTGAGAAGTGATCCTTTAGAAAGCCGAAATCAACCTCGGCTGACAATGCGTCCGGCGCATCTTTCTCTTCCGGATTTAGCGATATGTTTGCCATTCCCTGGAAGTCCGTAAGTACCAGTCCCTGGTCATCTTCAAACAGCAAAGCCACAATCTTGTTCTTTTTATCGGTTTCTTTTTCAAACAGATATAGGTCGCCGTTCAGCATCAGGTGCATGCCCAGAATGTTGCCATTCGCAAAGGCAAACCTAAGTTCTTTCCCTTCCCGGTAGATCTTTTTCAGCTTTTCTCCTTCAATGCTTTTCTTTACCGCAGCTTTAGGCGTCTTCAACTTTTTGTCGTTGAAAATCTCAATTTCTTTCAGTTTTTTCCCGCTCAGCTGTTTGTCTAGGTTTTTACTAAACACTTGTAAATCCGGTAGTTCTGGCATCACTTAGTTTTAAAAGGTTATTGATAAAAGGCCATTACCTGTTCTCCAATTGTTTTAATAAGCTTTTTGTCTTCCAGTTCCTGCAGCTTCCAGCCGCTCTTCATCTTCCTGAGTATGCCGATATGCCTGTCGTTTAAACTGATATCCCATTCTTCACAGCTACCTTCTTCGCAGGTTTGAGTGATAGGCACTGCTTCTCCGCTATAGGTTTCGCCCTTGTAGTCAAATTGCAGTTCTACTGGCTCCGCCTCCAACTGCACGATCATTTCCTTGAAAAATTCGACCATCTTTTTGCGCTGGGTTTTGGCAGATACGTTCCACTTCTTCTGAGCTGCTCTCTTGTGGGCTACCTTGTATTTCAAGCCCGTCATGGACGTTGTATAATCGTCAGCATTCAGCTTTTTCACGTTTTGATGCGCTACAATGTACCAATGATATTCTGTTCCTACAGGCACTCCGGAGCCTTCAGGTGCATGTCCTTTTCTTCTTTTAGTTACTGCATAGGAAATCTGCCAGAGATCGGGTGTGATTTTAGTTTCTGTCCATATTCCGGAGTCGTATTCCCATTTATGGCTGCGGCCCACCTTCATTCCCGTGTATTGGCGGCCTTCATACTGCTTATACTTATTATAGCTTTGGGCAACGTTTTTCTGCTCTTCCTTTTTTGCCTCCTCTGGGTTTTTGGTCTTTTTAACCTGACTTTTCTTCAATTTTTCCGCCGTCGTTGCCATACATTGTCCTTTTGAAGAGAACGCATTAAAATAATGCCTTGTAGCCTTTACTGGCTAATACATTCAGTTCCGGGGAAGCGCGATTTCCCAGTGCAAACGGACACTTCCCTGAAAAAAAAAGAGCATCAGTGTAATCGGTACGCTTTATTACCTATGATTTGGTTTGAAGGGGCGAAGTGGACTATGCGAACTGGCAGTAGGATTATAATCACTTCCTCACCGAAGCGCATAATAGACGGAGAAGACTTAGAATTGCTAAGGCGCCGCTGTCGAAGGCTTTTTCTATTTGTTACCTGGGGCCAAAAAGCCATGGGAGTTTACGCTGTAGCTTACAATCTTAATTTTTCCATTTTCTTTATCCAGCACAAGGGTTTCCTTAGAGTCATAGTTTTTTCGCTTTACGGAATAAATCAATGCATAATTCGCTTGTTCGTCTGTTCCTTCAATCACGTGTGTTTCGCATTTTACCATATTAAAAGTTTCAATGGATCCGAGACGTTCATTTGTTGCATGAAATAGATCGCTTAATTTTTGAGTATCTGTAACAGCATAAAATTTGTCACTAAAGAGTTCGTACGTCGCCTTATAATCTTGCGATTTGAGCATATCGTAAAACCACTCGGTTGTTTTCTGCGCATCATCTTTATCTTCTACGCGGTTATTAAAAGTGGAGTTGAAGTGACAGCTTGTTAGCAAAATAAATAGTGATAGAATGATTGTTTCACGGCAAAGAGAAAAGTTGTACTTCACTGTCAAGTTTTTAAATTGTGTTTATTGGTCGTTTAAATTTACATAAAGATCTGAGTATTGTTGCTCCTGACATCCCCGGAAATATCCTGGTTTAGATTTTGTCAAACGTTCATAATCAAAGCACTTCACGCTCAAAACTAAGCTAAGTGCTTGCCTCTCCGCGTGGTTTCTGCTTGTATTTTTCCTATTTTCACGGCTCATTTATTTATTTTATGCAGGATTTTATAGAGCTTTTTAAGGAGTTGATGAATGCCGAAAAACTCGCGGCATTGGTGAATGCTTACGGTGGATTGTATATAGTTGCGTTGGTTATTTTTGCCGAAACCGGCCTTTTTATAGGTTTCTTTCTTCCGGGCGATTCCCTTCTGTTTGTTACCGGGCTAATGATTGCCAACGATCAGCAGGCGAACCCTACCTTCAATCATCCTGTTAACCTCCTTTACTGGATTGTCCTCATTAGTGTGGCCGGTATCATCGGCAATATGGTCGGCTATTGGTTTGGAAGAAAGACCGGCCCAATCCTTTTTGAGCGACGAGACACATTGTTATTTAAGAGAAAACACATTATACAAGCAAAAGAATTTTATGACAATCGCGGTGGAGGCGCTATTATTCTCGCACGGTTTCTTCCCATCGTCAGGACGTTTGCTCCCATTGTTGCTGGTATTGTGACTATGGAGCGCAAGAAATTTTTCATTTACAATGTCATCGGTTCTGCGCTTTGGGTAGCAAGCATGGTCCTGTCAGGCTTTTTCCTTGGGGAAATCAATTGGGTGAAACATAATTTCGAGAAGATAGTGATCGGGCTTATTATTGTGACTACCGCCCCTGTCCTTTTTAAAATGTTTTTCGGAAAGAAGTCGCCAACGCTTGAGGTCGGTAAAGATGTGCTGGATAGCAGCTTCGAATCCAAAGACTAATTCCTACAATCTTTTTATAAAAAGTAAAAGTCCCTGTTTGAGCAGGGACTTTACGTTTTGACGTAGCAAAGATTTTCATCCGCTACATCCTCGAGGTTTGGCACCGCTACAAAGATAAGGCATAATATATTACCTAAGAATCTGCTTCGAACGGTCTTAAGTGAGTTTTAACCCTTGAACGGCATAAAGCCGTTGCTGTACATTTTTTTCTACATCAGTCCTTCTTTCCCTAACCGGTTTCACGCCGCTGTCGTTCTTAAAAGATAGTGACTCAATAAGTAGCGTCGCTTCCAAAACTTTATTTCTACTGGCCTGATATTTTGGCATTGTGTGCAAATATTGGTTGCTGCCTATGCAGCGATCCTTCCCTTTTTCTACATAAAACAACTTTGCTGTATGGCACAAAATGTAAGTGATTTCATGATCGAACGACTGTATGAATGGGGCGTTCGAAGGATTTTTGGATTTCCCGGAGATGGAATAAACGGATTGATAGCTGCGGTGAGCCGCAATACAGATAAAATAGATTTTGTGCAGGTAAGGCATGAGGAAAATGCGGCTTTTATGGCTTGCGCTCATGCGAAGTTTACAGATGAAGTAGGAGTGTGCATGGCTACTTCAGGACCGGGAGCTATTCACTTGCTAAACGGTTTGTATGACGCCAAGATGGACCATCAGCCGGTGGTTGCTATTGTAGGACAACAAGCTCGCGCTGCCCTCGGCGGCGATTATCAGCAGGAGGTGGATCTGATTACTTTATTTAAGGACGTGGCTCATGAGTATGTGCACATGTGCAGCGACCCTTCTCAGGTAAGGCATCTGGTGGATAGGGCTTTCCGTATTGCAATGGCTACAAGAAGCGTGACCTGCATCATTATGCCCAACGATGTACAGGAGTTGCCTTATCAGGAACCCGGCAGAAAGCACGGCACCATCCATTCCGGCATTGGCTATAATCGCCCCCGAATTATTCCTCATGAAGAAGATATACAAAGAGCAGCGGCCTTTTTGAATGAAGGGAAGAAGGTAGCGATGCTGGTTGGTGCTGGTGCCCTGCATGCCAGTGAAGAAGTAATGCAGGTAGCAGAATTGCTGGGTGCGGGAGTGGCCAAGGCATTACTTGGCAAGGCAGTGCTACCCGACGATGTGCCTTATGTTACCGGCTCCATCGGTTTGCTGGGCACCAAGCCAAGCTGGGATCTGATGATGGAGTGCGACACACTGCTAATGGTAGGTTCCAGTTTTCCCTATTCAGAGTTTCTTCCCAAGGAAGGTCAGGCTAAGGCCGTGCAGATAGACCTGGACGGGAAGATGCTAGGCATCAGGTACCCCATGAACGTGCATCTGGAAGGGGATAGCAAGGAAACTTTACGGGAATTGATTCCTTTATTAAAGAGGAAAGACGATCGTAGCTGGCAAAAGGGCATTATTGACGAGGTGGAAAGATGGTGGAAAGTGCTGGATGCCCGCGCCCATAAAAGTGCAGACCCGATTAATCCGCAATATCTGTTTTGGGAGCTGAGCAAGCGACTGCCTGACAACTGTATCCTCTCTGCTGACTCTGGCTCTACGGCCTCGTGGTTTGCCAGGGATCTGAAAATAAGGAAGGGCATGAAGGCTTCTCTCTCCGGCAATCTTGCCACCATGTGTCCCGGTGTGCCTTATACCATAGCTGCGAAGTTTGCCTACCCCGATAGAATGCAGATCGGCCTGGTAGGGGATGGCGCCTTTCAGATGCTGGGCATGAACGAGATCATCACTATTTCAAAATACTGGAAAGAGTGGAAGGATCCTCGATTGATGATCCTTGTGTTGAAGAATCATGACTTAAACCAGGTTTCCTGGGAGCAACGGGTGATGGGTGGCGATCCTAAATTCCAGGGTTCTCAGGATGTGCCTGATTTCCCTTATGCAGAATATGGCAGGCTACTGGGCCTTGAGGGTATCAGTGTAGATAAACCTGAGCAGATACCAGATGCACTTGACCGTGCTATGGCAGCCAACCGGCCGGTGATCTTTGAAGCTGCAACCGATCCCAGTGTGCCACCGTTGCCGCCGCACATTACTCTGGAGCAGGCAAAAGCATTTATGTCATCAATTATAGAAGGGGATGTAGACTCGTGGGATATGATCAAGCAATCTTATAAAGATGTGATCTCAGAGTATTTTCCGGCGAAGTAAATAATTGATTTCTAATCTATTGATCACAACGCTAAGGCGCAGAGATATCAACGTTTCTGCGCTTTTTTGTTGTGAGGAGCTTATGGTTTCCGGCTTCGATACCGATGACGATTTTACATTCGGCTCCTGATAGAAAATGAGTGATTTCTGAAAGCAGAACGAATAAATACAATAAACAAAATCCAGGCAATACCGATGCAAAAGCCGGCTATCACGTCACTTGCAAAGTGTACGCGCAATACAATGCGGCTTAACCCCACAATACAGGAAAATACTAATAAGAGAAGAGACAAAGCGAGTTTTGATGCCTTGCTCCAATCTGATTTCCAAAGCAGGTAGATAAGCACAACCGCAAATACAAATGAGGAAAAGGTATGACCGCTCGGGAAGCTAAAGCTCTGCACAACCTCTGCAAATTTTATTGATGGGCGGTTTCTGTGAAAGTAATTCTTTAGTGCTATCATGAGAAGGAAACTGGAAAGGGCCATGAAGGATGTGATAAAGCCGTCGGCGTACTTTTTTTGAAATAAAAGGATTACAAGAATGAGCAGATGGGCGGGAATAAGAAAGGTATGGGAGCCAAAGAAGGTGCATACTCGCATCAGCTTGAGGCTTTCAGGATTGGTATACTGCGCGAGAAACTCGAAAGCGCGGGTGTCAAAACCATCCTCATGTTCCTGCACGATTTCAAGCGCTATAAAAGCGAAAACTGCGAGCGTCACAAGAAATAGTAACAGTCCTACGAGAAATTTCCATGGCAGTCGGTGCAAAAGATTGCTGATTCGCATACAAGCTTCAGGTTGAAATGATATTATTATCCTGTCCGTCTCTGCAACAAAAAGAAGTGTACCAAGTAAGACATTTTGGCGCAAGGCCGGGGCGCTGACGAGCTAAAACGGAGGGAGTCTGTGCCTCCTTCTTGTTTCAGACCTTCCATTCGCTCCTTTATAGTTTCCTTTAATGCCTGTTTTTCATCCTAAAAACCAAAGAAAACGGCAATTTCCGCTCATTTTTCGCCCACAAACTGCTCTGAATTTCCCAATATGGCCGCTTTATCGCCCAAGCGCTGCATGTTTGAAGACATACCACGTATGTTTGAAAACATAGACCGTATGTTTGAAAACATAGACCGTATGTTTGATCACATAGCACGTATGTTTGATCACATAGACGGTATGTTTGATCACATAGACCGTATGTTTAAAGACATACGCTGTATGTTTGAAAACATGGACGGTATGTTTGAAAACATAGACCGTATGTTTGATCAACTGGCTTGTTTGGGACATCAAGCAGCATTCGGGGCGTTTCATTCCGCCTTTTTGTCAGATAAGCAACAAGGTCATATTGATCTACGGAAGGCTATGGTGCCTGCATTCCACTAACCTGTTATACTCTTTTTATCAACGATTAAAATGGGAAAAAGCGAAGACAACGCCCGTAATAATCCGTGGCTATGAGATGCGCGGGCGAGCTCTTTAGGCGCAAGGAAAACAGTACCACTTACTGCCGCTATAATATTTCTACATTATTAGGGCTATGTTTTTAAAATAGCTGCTATTATCTTTGCGGAGATTTTTACTTCAAGTTATTTCAAATACTGCCCGATGATCCGATAGGTTCCACCTCGGTCGCTTCGTCAGACAATAGAAAATTCAAACACCTCCTCAGATGAATTGGAAACATTACTTTACCACTTCTATAGGCAAGAAACTGGTAATGGGCTTCACCGGATTATTTCTTATTTCTTTTTTAATTGTACACTGTTACGTCAACTCTATGATCTTTGTTGGCAGGAACGCTTTCAATGCGGCTGCAGACTTCATGGGTACGACAGTCGCTATCCGGATTCTTGAGATCGGATTGTTTGCCGGCATCATCCTCCATATAGTACAGGGGTATATGATAGCGCAAAAGAATGCCTCAACCCGTACAGTTGGTTACGCTGTTAACAGCATGAACAAAAGACAGTCGCCATGGTATAGCCGCTCGATGACTTTGCTGGGTACGCTGATCCTGCTGTTTTTGATCATGCACATCAGCCATTTCTGGGTGCCTTCAAGAATAACTCATAACCTGAATGAGACACGCCTTGATAATGGTACCACTACACATGATCTTTTTGGACGAATGGTTGAAGTATTCCAGTCGCCGGTCATTGTTATTCTTTACCTTATCGGTGTTGCTTCACTGGCTTTCCACCTTTTTCACGGTTTTTTCAGTGCGTTCCAGACAATGGGATTGGCAACTCATAAGTATAAGCACCTTATTAAAGGCGTTGGGATTGTTTTCGCCCTGGTAATCTGTCTGCTGTTTGCAGCTATGCCGGTTTCCATGTATATGGGATGGGTAAGCTAAGACAGTCGTGAGGCACGGAAAGGATTCGTGCATAAGAATGAAATTGTCAAATTATCAAACCATCAAATTGAAAGATGCCGCTCAATTCTAAAATACCTGCAGGTCCTTTAGCTGATAAATGGACTACATATAAATCAACATGTAAGCTGGTAAACCCCGCTAACAAACGCCAGCTTGAAGTTATTGTAATAGGAACAGGTCTTGCCGGAGCCTCCGCTGCCGCAAGCCTTGGTGAAATGGGTTATAAAGTAAAGACATTTTGCTTTCAGGATAGTCCGCGCCGTGCACACTCTATAGCCGCACAAGGCGGTATTAATGCAGCAAAGAATTATCAAAATGATGGTGATAGCACTTACCGTCTTTTTTATGACACGATAAAAGGTGGCGACTACAGGTCCAGAGAGGGCAATGTTTACCGCCTGGCAGAAGTGAGCGCTAACATCATTGACCAGTGTGTGGCTCAGGGCGTACCTTTTGCAAGAGAATACGGCGGACTATTAAGCAACCGTTCTTTCGGCGGCGTGCAGGTGCAGCGTACCTTTTATGCTGCCGGACAAACAGGACAGCAACTACTCATCGGTGCTTATCAGGCACTGGAAAGACAAATAGCACTTGGTAATGTAACCCAATATTCCCGGCATGAGATGCTGGAGTTGGTAGTGATTGATGGTAAGGCACGGGGAGTGATTGCCCGAAATCTCGTTACCGGTGAACTGGAGCGACATTTCGGTCATGCAGTATTGCTGTGCTCAGGCGGCTATGGCAACGTATTTTACCTTTCTACCAATGCCATGGGCTGTAATGTAACGGCTGCATGGAAAGCACATAAAAAAGGAGCATTCTTTGGTAATCCATGCTTCACTCAGATTCACCCAACCTGTATTCCGGTAAGCGGCGACCATCAGTCTAAACTGACCTTGATGTCCGAATCTCTGCGGAACGACGGACGTATATGGGTGCCAAAGAAGCAAGGTGATACCCGTAAAGCGAATGAAATACCGGTAGAAGAAAGAGATTATTACCTGGAAAGAAGATATCCGGCTTATGGTAATCTGGTGCCGCGGGATGTGGCGAGCCGTGCAGCAAAAGAGCGTTGTGATGCGGGCTATGGAGTGGGAGCGAGCAGGCAGGCCGTTTTCCTTGACTTTGCCTCTGCTATCGAGCGCTACGGAAAGATAGAAGCTAACAAGCAGGGAATGCACGAAGCAGACCATGCAACAATAATTACGCTTGGAAAAGGCGTGGTAAAAGAAAAATATGGCAACCTGTTTGAAATGTATGAGAAGATAACAGGCGAAAACCCGTATGAAGTGCCAATGCGCATTTATCCCGCCGTGCACTATACGATGGGTGGACTATGGGTTGATTATGAATTGATGACAAGCGTTCAGGGCTTGTACGCTTTAGGAGAGGCAAACTATAGTGATCATGGTGCGAACAGGCTTGGAGCATCTGCCTTGATGCAAGGTCTTGCAGACGGCTATTTTGTGATACCATATACTATAGGCAATTATCTCGCTGACGAAATTCGCACTAAGGCAATTCCCACCGATCACCCGGCTTTTGAAGAAGCAGAAAGGAGTGTGAGGGAGCGTACAGAAAGACTCATGAACATTAAAGGCACCGAAAGCGTGGAGAACTTCCATAAACGCCTTGGAAAGATCATGTGGAATAAGTGCGGAATGTCGCGCAATGCACAGGGATTGAGTGAAGCGATTGAAGAGATAAAGACATTGCGTAAAGAATTCTGGAGCAATGTTCGTATTCCGGGCGAGATTAATGAGTTTAATCCCGAGCTGGATAAGGCAGGGCGTGTAGCAGACTTTCTTGAATTGGGAGAACTAATGTGTATGGACGCGTTGAACAGGTCTGAAAGCTGCGGTGGACACTTCCGTGAAGAATCGCAGACAGAGGAAGGAGAAGCACTGAGAAAAGATGACGAGTTTACATTTGTATCCGCCTGGGAATACAAAGGTGAAAGCAATTATGAGCTTCATAAAGAATCTTTAGACTTTGAAGTGGTGCATCCGACACAACGCTCTTATAAGTGATGAAGTGAGGAGGGGTGAAGTGAAGAAGGGCAATTAGGAAGACTGTATTAGAAGAATGTCTGAAGGGATCAAAACATATCGTGATTTATTAGTTTGGCAAAAGTCAGTTGATCTGGTCAAACTGGTTTATCAAATTGGAAAAAGAATTCCTGAGAGTGAAAGATTTGGGTTGATTTCTCAGTTACAGCGCGCGGCGGTATCTATTCCCTCCGACATTGCTGAAGGGTGGGGCAGAGAGACAAAGAACAACTATGTGAATTTTCTCAGGATTGCTAAAGGTTCGCTTGCGGAATTAAACCCTTTGGGAATTATCGGTCGCGATCTCGGTTATATTGACAGTGATTTTTTTCTATTGCTAAATAACAAAACAGAAGAAGTTTCGAGAATGTTGAATTCATTGATCAGAAGTTTAAGTAAGCAGCAAATTGCTACTGCATAAGCTTCATCACTCCTCAACTCCTCAACTTCTCAACTAAAATAGTTCTATGGAACATTATACAATGAATTTGACACTTAAGGTATGGCGTCAAAAGAACATGAAGGATAAAGGACGGTTTGAAACCTTTCAGGTGAAAGGTATTTCTTCGGAAATGTCTTTTCTGGAAATGTTTGATGTGTTGAACGAACAACTGATTGAGGAAGGCAAGGAGCCGATCGCTTTCGACCACGATTGTCGTGAAGGCATCTGTGGAATGTGCTCGATGTACATCAATGGACGCGCCCATGGTCCATGGCATCATACCACTACCTGTCAGCTTCATATGCGGGAGTATAAAGATGGCGATACCATTGTAGTAGAGCCGTGGAGAGCCAATTCATTTCCGGTTATCAAAGATCTGGTAGTGGATCGTCAGGCATTTGACCGTATTATGCAGGCAGGGGGGTATGTATCTGTCAATACTGGTAATGCTGTAGATGCCAACTCTATTCCCATCGAAAAGCACAAAGCTGATGAAGCTTTTGCAGCGGCAGCTTGTATCGGTTGCGGCGCTTGTGTGGCGGCTTGTCCTAACTCTTCGGCCATGCTGTATGTATCTGCTAAGGCTTCTCACCTCGCCCTTCTTCCTCAAGGGGACCCTGAAAGAAAAATACGTGCCGTAAATATGATCGCTCAGATGGATAAAGAAGGCTTCGGAAGTTGCAGTAATATTGGTCTTTGTGAAGCCTCTTGTCCTAAAGGAATCAGTCTGGAAAACATCAACCGTATGAACCGCGAATATCTTGGGGCAACGTTCTCAGGCGGGTCAGAAAATGCATAGTTAATTCATAAAAACTTAAAAAGTCCCGATGCTATAGTCGGGACTTTCTTATTTTTCAACCATGTTTCGTTCATATCTCTTTTTCATAGCGCTCTTCTTTATTAGCACAGGCAAGGTTGCAGGTCAGGCCGATACCTCTCATTTAAGAATGAGTCTGCTTACATGCGGCTCGGGACCAGAAGCATGGGAAACGTTCGGACACTCTGCCATCAGAGTTACGGACAGTGTGGCAGGCACCGATAATGTCTATAACTACGGCACCTTCAACGGGTATGATGACGATTTCCTGATAAAATTTACGAGGGGGAAGCTTCTGTACTATGTGTCTTATTATCCATATCGCGAGTTTTTGCGGGAGTATGAAGAAGCGGGGAGAAGTGTGCAGGAGCAGGAACTACTAATGGGCGGCAAAGGCAAGCAGGCAGTCTACGAGTTTTTGCAATGGAATGCATTAGAAGAAAACCGGTATTACAAGTATGATTTCTTTTTCGATAATTGCGCCACGAGGATTCGTGATGTTTTTCCAATGGCTCTCGGCAATGATTTTCATTTTGGAACGGCATTGCCCCGTGGAAAACGGTTGAGTTACCGTGACATTATCAACGTTTATTTCTACCGTGTCCAATGGCAGCGTTTTGGGGTGAATCTGCTCCTGGGAAGCAGAATTGACAGCGTGATGAGCAATCAGGGCATCATGTTCCTTCCTGATTTCCTTAGGGAAGGCATCAGAACTGCAACCTATCGGGGCTATAAGCTATCCGGCGAGCCGGTAACGGTGGTAAGCGCACCACCACCGGCTGGTGCAGGTATTAATACCGCTTTACTTACCATGGCAGCTATATGCCTGCTTACCATTTTAGGGGGACTGGTACCATCTCTTCAGCCGTTAGGGAGAGTGATGTCTTTCATTGTTCTGTTCCTCACGGGCTTTATTGGTTGTTTTATCTTAGTTATGTGGTTTGGTACGGACCATCAGGCTTGTCAGAACAATTTCAACCTGCTTTGGGCTTTGCCGACTAACCTGTTTCTTGCATTTGCCCGAAAAAGAAATAAAGACAAATATGCCCTGATTGGCATCGTACTTATTTTTATTTCACTGCTTATTCATTTGCTTCATATTCAGCAATTGTTGCTTCCGGAAATGGCGCCTTTATTGCTGGCTTTGCTCTTTGTGTATGGCATGATTTATAGGAAAGCTAAAATGAAAATGTATTGATGGAAACGTTCAATATCAGTACTCAAAATTGTTCTAATATCTTTTATAGAAAAGCCGGGAAAGGCCATCCGGTGGTGTTGTTACATGGTTTCCCTGAAAATGGAGGTTTATGGAGCAAAGTAATGCCGGGCCTGGCTGAAACATTCACGGTTATTGTTCCTGATCTTCCGGGAGCAGGGGAAAGCAGCCTGCCAACAGGAACTACGACAATGGAAGCGTTGGCAGAAGCTGTCGCTGCAGTTTTGCAGCATGAAGCTATTGAACATGCGGTAGTAGCTGGACATTCAATGGGCGGATATACGGCCCTTGCCTTTGCTGAAAAGTACCCCGAACAGTTAAAAGGACTTTCCCTGATTCATTCAGCAGCAACCCCGGACACTGAGGAGAAAAAGCAAACCCGGAGAAAGTCTATAGAACTGATACGAAAAGGAGGAAAAGAGCCGTTTGTAAAAGGAATGACTCCTAATCTTTTTGCTGAGCGGTTTAATGATCGACATGGAGACGTTATTGCACAGCAAATAGAAAGAGGAATGCAACTTTCTGGAGATAGTATGATCGCTTTTTACAATGCTATGATTAATCGTCCTGACAGGGTAAGTATCTTGTCTGAGGCGACATTTCCTGTTCAATGGATTATGGGAAAAGAAGATTCGGTAGTGCCTTTACAAAGTGCTCTGAGACAGAGTTGTCTTGCAAATATCGATTTTGTGTCCCTTTATAATGAGGTTGGCCACATGAGTATGTTGGAGCAGCCGGAAAAGCTATTGTGTGATTTAAGGGAGTTCATCGCTTACTGTTATAATCATTAACTTTAGTGAACAATGAAAGGTAAACTTACAATACTATGGTTTTTAGTGTTTACTTTAGGAATAGTACCGCTTACCAAAGCTAGTCACATTGTCGGCGGCGAGTTTGTCTATAACTGCAAAAACAATGAAGTCAGTCCAGCTTATATAAAGTACGACATCAACTTTAAGTTGTATATGGATTGCATTAATGGCCAGATTGATGCTATTAACAGAGAAGATTACGGATACTTTGTTATTTATGATGCCGCGACCAAAAACGCTTTGGATACCATCAGAAAATTCAGGACCACCAAAGATTATATTCCTGCAGATTTTGAGAACTCGTGTGTAACTAACCCACCGAACACTTGCCTTCTCAGAAATACTTACGATTTTACTGTGACATTGCCCAATACCGGAAATGGCTACTATGTTGCTACCAACAACTGTTGCCGAAACGGGACGATAGTGAATATCAACAACCCGAGTGAGACAGGCGCGAGCTACTTTATCTTTTTACCTCCGCGCTCTGTTTTTAATAATAGTGCACGGTTCAGCAATCTGCCGCCACAAATTATTTGTGTTAATAACCCATTCCTTTACGACAACTCTGCAAGTGATCCTGACGGTGATTCGCTTTCATATGCGTTTGGTCCGGCATTTCAGGCCATCACTTCCACCAGCGGTAACCAGATTGCTGCCGAGTTTTCTCCTCCCCCATATCCTTCAGTTAATTATGGCTTTGGTATTTTGCCGAGCAGACCGATGCCGGGAAATCCGATTCTTCAGATTAACCCTCAGACAGGAATCATTTCCGGCACTCCAAACAAACAAGGGATATTTGTGGTTTCGGTTTATTGTTATGAATGGCGCAATGGGATAAAGATTGACTCTGTAATGCGCGAGTTTCAGTTCGTAGTGACGAATTGTTCTAAAAGCGTCGTCGCCAATATTCCGCAGTATTCCGAGGAGTTTAACACATACGTAGTGCAGTGCAAGAGCCTGACTGTAGCGTTTGAAAACCTCAGTACTGGCGGTGCGTATTATCATTGGGACTTTGGCGTTCCCGGCATCGATAATGATACTTCGAATGAAGTAAATCCTATCTATACGTATCCGGATACCGGAACTTATGTTGTAAGTCTTTACGTAAATCATGGTTCTACCTGCCAGGATAGTATCAAACGCTTTGTGAAGGTTTACCCAATGTTTTTTTCTGACTTTTCTTTTGATGGATTGCACTGCCCCGGGTCTGTTATTCAATTCCACGACTCTTCATATGGCAGTCGTGCACCAATAAGCTGGTCATGGAATTTTGGTGATTCAACATTTTCGAATATCAAAAATCCGACGCACGTTTACGATTCAGGCAATACTTATCCGGTAGTGTTTATTTCAAAGAACGATAAGGGCTGTATCGATACTGTAAAAAAGGATCTATTTGTTGAAGACTTCCATCCCTTTGCCGGAAATGATACCATTATTGTGAAAGGCGAGAGTATTAACTTCAATGCTTCCGGCGGCTCTACTTATAGATGGACGCCTGCTACCAACCTGAGTGATTCAGAGGTAAACAACCCTGTTGGTTATTATCCAGAGACTGGATATTTTGATTATAACGTTTACATAAAAAGCGACTATGGCTGCGAGGGCAATGATAGTATCAAGGTGCAGGTAGTAAATCAGTCCGCTATCTTTGTTCCGTCTGCATTTTCTCCCAATGGAGATGGCCTGAATGAAACCTTGCGACCGATAGGCATTGGCTACCGGAATATGAATTTCTTTCGCGTTTTCAATCGATGGGGACAGCAGGTGTTCTATACTACTAAGTTTAATGAGGGCTGGAATGGTATCTTCAAAGGAACAGTTCAGGACATTGGTACTTATTTCTGGGTGCTCAGTATGACCAATCGCTTCGGCAAAGAAGAGCTGGTGAAAGGCGACTGTATATTGGTAAGGTAACCTCATTTATTTCTGTCTACTTTTGTACACCAATTTTTAAGGATGATTAAAACAATTATGATTACCGGGGCAACCTCCGGCTTTGGAAGGGCAATTGCGGCACTGTTTGCAAAGAATGGATTTGCCTTGATCATTACAGGAAGACGAGCAGAGCGTTTAGCAGCACTTAAGGACGAGCTCGAAGGCCTTTACGGAATCAAAGTAATTGTGCTGGCTTTCGATGTCCGTGACAAGCAGAGTGTGGGAGCCGCTTTTACGGAACTTAAAGGCAAAGTTGAAAGAATAGATATACTGGTAAATAACGCGGGTCTCGCATCAGGACTTTCGCCGATCGATGAAGGCGAGATCGCAGACTGGGATGTGATGATTGACACCAATGTTAAAGGTCTTCTTTACGTAACCCGCAAGGCATTGGATTTCATGAAGCAGCAAGGCGCTGGTCATATCTTTAATGTCGGTTCAACAGCCGGTAAAATGGCCTATAAGAATGGAAACGTCTACTGCGCCACCAAGTTTGCAGTAGATGCACTTACGCAATCTATGCGTATTGACCTTTTGCCTTATAACATCAAGGTCACAGCGATCAACCCGGGAATGGCAGAAACAGAGTTTTCCATTGTCCGCTTCAAAGGAGATACAGAACGTGCGAAAAAAGTATATGAAGGGTTTCAGGCTTTGAAGGCAGAAGACATTGCTGATGTGGTTTATTACTGCGCAACTCTGCCGCCACATGTTTGCATTAATGACCTTACTATTACTGCCACCAATCAGGCCAATGCTGTTTTTTCGATAAAAGATGAACAGAAAGTAAATCTGAGTTAAGCCGTTACTGCTATGTATTCCTCTACAACACAAATCCGGGTTCGCTATGGCGAAACAGACCAAATGGGCTATCTCTACTATGGCCATTATGCCTTGTATTATGAGGTAGGCAGGGCTGAAGCAATAAGGCAGCTGGGCTTTACCTACAGACAATTGGAAGAAATGGGCATCATGATGCCGGTTGTTGCCCTGAACGCACAGTATTTTCGCCCGGCGTTATACGACGATCTTATTACAGTCAAAACGATTCTCAAGGCACTGCCCGAGGCTTCCAAAATAGAG
>DATJDP010000114.1:0-27102 GCA_035497355.1 Flavipsychrobacter sp. | reverse complement strand
GCATTTGGAAACCCAACCAATCCAACATCGGCAAGTATTTTTAGCTCGAGAAACTTATACCCGTCTACGCCCTGCTCTCCCGGTTGAGCATGTTCGGGTGCCTGGTTAGTAGGAGTTGCAAAATTGCTGTTACCCAGTCCTCCGCGGCCACCCGGCAACCAGATCAACTCCTGTCCGTCTTCAAGAATTTCCGCCTCTATCTCTCCGGTTTCTTCGTCTTTGGCAACGGTACCTAGCGGTACTTCTATGATCACGTCTTTGCCGTCCCGTCCCGTACAATTGTTTTTGCTTCCATTCTCGCCGTTTTCGGCAAGTATGTTTTTATGATATCGCAAATGCAAAAGAGTCCATAGCTGTCCATTGCCGCGCAGAATGATGTGTCCACCGCGTCCGCCGTCGCCGCCATCAGGGCCGGCCTGAGGATTGAATTTTGTGCGCGCGAAATGGGAGCTTCCAGCTCCTCCTTTTCCCGAACGGCAAAATATCCTGATATAATCTACAAAATTTCCTTTCTCCACTATGCAGGTAGCAAATATTTATCAATTTCCTTCGTTATCAGCTTAAACGTATCCTCTACACTACCGTCGCCTTTCAGCCGCTCCAGTTTTGCCTGTGCATTATAGTAGCCGGCTACAGGCTCCGTCTTGGCAAAATATTCTTTAATACGGCTGGTGATCACTTCTTCCGTATCGTCACTGCGGCCTGAAGTAGCGCCCCGACTCACCAAACGGCGAATCAATTCCTGCTCCGGAACCTCTAACGAAAGAACGAGATGTATTTCAGTATTCTTAAATTCAAGTAATTTATCCAAAGCTTCAGCCTGTGCTTTAGTTCTCGGAAAGCCGTCGAAGATAAAGCCGCGTGCTTCCGGTGTTTCATCTATTTTGCTGCTGATCATCCCAATCACAACCTCGTCGGGAACAAGCAGTCCCTGATCCATATACCTTTTGGCTTCCACTCCCAGAGGCGTCTGTCGGCTTACTTCATCGCGAAGCAACTCACCTGTAGAGACATGTTGCAATTGATAGGTACTAACAATATTCACAGACTGAGTACCCTTTCCACTGCCCGGAGGTCCAAACAAAACCAAATTAAACATAAAAATGAAACGATGTTGATGCCACAAAAATAAGATTATGCCCCAATTAGCCTAATGTACATTGTATGTAAATATTTGATTTTCGTATTTTGGCGCTATATTGTTCTATTCCATGAAAAAACTATTAGGCTTTCTGCTCTGTCTGATATGCCTTCAAACCCGTGCTCAAAAACTTTATATACGGGCAGTTGTCGGCTATGCAATGCCCTCCCTGAACGCTTCTTTAGTTGTCAACGGATATCCTTATACCGCTCAGCAGCCAGGAAATTTTCTGGCACCTGCAGCCATGAACGTTTCTGCGAATCATGCTTCGCATGGCGCAGGCATATTGGCCGACGTACATGCCGGCTACTGGTTTCACAAAAACATTGGTGTCGATGTCGGCCTGTCTTATATGCTAAAACCAAAACATTATACAGTACAAGGAGGTTTCGGGTTAGGAGGTGCCTGGCTTGATATTACCCAATATGCATCGCATCCATTTTTTGCGTCTCTATCCCTTGCCTTGCGGGATGATCGCCTTTTAAGACATTTTTACATTAACGCAGGTGCGTTGCTGCCATTAAGCAACAAGATCATTACCGAAAGCCGGCCATCAAATAATAGCGACACTATTCAAACCTATTCCCGAACGTTAACAAAAACGGGTTTTGATGTAGGTCTTCATGCCACTGTTGGCTATGACTATCCGCTGACGAAACGAATAGCTATTACTGCCTGCCTTTCGCTAAATGCTCTGTCGGCGTGGACTAAAAGCTCCAGGATTCAAGCCTATACCATTGATGGTAGTGACTACCTATATCAGATACCAGAAGAAAAGCGGCAGATACAGTACCAGAAAAATTACGGTGTTGGTAGCAATACGAGCAGCAATGTTCTTCCGGCATATCAGGTATCATTTAGCAGTCTTTCTTTTATGATAGGAGTGAGTGTTGGTTTGTAAGATCATAAACATGATGACTATCGAGTCAGCGGGTTGTGGACAGTGTGCAAACCAGAAGCTTTTGCATAAGTAAAGTTTTATATTATCTTTAGTCTTAAGACCCCCATTGCAGCAAGATAGTTAGTAACATGAAAGATGCGCTTGCTGAATGCTGTTCCATAGGGGGACGTGGCTATAAACCACTTGTCCGCTTACCGGAAGATTTGAAGATATGGGTTGGATGGTCGCAGAGCAACTGTCTGCTACAGGTTTCTTCGGATCTGTGGTATGTCAGAACAGAACAGAAATTTGTGGATGCGAGTGCGATTAAGTTAGGGAAAAAAAACAGAAGTCAGCTATTTTATGAGCTGAATTATTTCCTTGTCCATTCCAATAGCCGAACCACGTCTAAGGATCAGCACCTTCGAACTATGACCGTATTTTCCTCAACAGCCAATGAACTGGAATGGACCGTTGATTCTGATACTACTGTTATTTGCCACGCATTTCTTTTTACGGAACGTTTTTTACAGGAAAACCTTAATACCGGTGCCACTTCTCTGCAGCGGCTGCTCTGCATTGTCTCAGGCCAGAATCCCTCCCACTACCAGCGCAACATTTTTACGGATGAAATGATTCTTATACAACAGCTAGAGGGCATCATTAAGGGCGATAGTGCAGAACAGATGCATCCTATCGGATTAAAGACCCTGGCGCTCCGGCTTTTTTGCTGCTTTATTGACAATAACAAAACGGTATGCTCTTCTGACCCGGATTTCTTTTTTGCCGCCTCTATCAATCTGATGCGGAATGGTTTGGAAACCGCCTTTCCGGGCATAAAGCAACTTGCCGCAGTAAGTAATGTATCCGTACCCACCTTCAAAAGGCGGTTTAAATCGCTCTATCGCACCACTCCTGAACAATATTTTCGGCAACTGCAGATGGATAAGGCCGAAACTCTCCTGGGTAAAACGAAGGTTACTGTGAGAGAGGTGGGCTTCCGCCTTGGCTATAATAGTATTCAGAGCTTTTCTTCGACCTATAAAAAATGTAAAGGACATCTTCCATCCGAAGCGAAGATGACCTTTTAACCATCATACATTGAACTTTTGATGATACTGATACCTCTGCTTTACAAAATAGTTTAGCAGGAAAGTTTTTCCATGCCATTCTTTGGTCCCCACTTCATCAACCAACGCCTGCACTTTATTAGCCAGACAATACATAGCCCTCCACGCTACTTTAATGCATTCCTACATTCTATAACAAATAAAACAAAATACATGAAATCGATACTATTACTGCTGACGTTGAGTACAATGCTCAGCCAAAGTCCGCTACTTGCACAAAGAAGCCAAAGAAATACTCCTTATCCAAAAACAGGAGGAAAGTTTGAGATGGCAAATGCTAACGGAGAAACGACTATTAGCTATTTCATTTCTAAAGTGACAGCAGACCACGTTTTACTTGAATTGCAATCCGTAAGGCCGTTTGAATTTAACGCAGCGATTATAAACGCTGAAGGAAAAGTTGTAATGCAACTACGTAGGGAAGAAATAGAGGGCAATTATGCCAGTTCCATTGATGTATCGAAACTGGGGAAAGGCACTTTTTATATTGAAGTGTTTGGTGGTAGTAAACAAGCATACCGCATTCCCTTCGTTAGGTAAGTCATCTTTCATCATTCAAAACAAACCTTTATGAAATTATTCCATAAAATATTAGTCGCAGCTTCAGTATGCTGCAGCATTAATGCAAGTGCTCAGCTGACGGTCACTCCTAATAAGACAGCCTCTCAACTTGCTAACGCTTTGGTGGGCGCGGGCGTAACAGTATCGAACGCTACTTTAAACTGCCCATCCAGCGCTAATGGCACCTTTACCTCGGCGGTTAGTCCTCTTTCTATTGCCAACGGAATTATCCTGGCCACAGGTAATGCTTCCAGCGCGTCCCTTACCTCCGGAAATTTCGCTGATAACGACCTTGGGGCAGTTGGTGATGCAGATCTTCAGGCACTCGTCAATGTTGCAACACACGACCGATGTGTGCTTGAGTTTGACTTTGTTGCGCAAGCGGATGCTATAAAATTTGATTATCAGTTTGGATCAGAAGAGTATCCCGGATACAGTTGCAGTAATTTTAACGATGTTTTTGGGTTTTTTATTTCCGGCCCCGGTTTTGCGACTCCAACTAATATTGCCCTTTTGCCTATTCCCGGAAACGTTCCGGTAACTATAAACACAACTACCAACATGGGAAATACCGGCTGTAATCCCTATCCAAAGACGTTTTTCATTAACAATACTGGTACGGGGGCCAGACCTGTGTATGACGGACTTACCACTAAACTGTCTGCTGAAGCCAACATCACAATGGGGGCCACTTATCACTTGAAATTAGGTATTGCAGATGTAAATGACGGGATTTATGATTCAGGAGTATTCCTTGAAGAAGGTAGCCTTACGGTATTGCCTCCAGTTATCACAGGATGTCCGGCAGATATTACTTCTATCTGTGGTAGCGCCATAACATGGGTTCCGCCGACTGCCACAAGCGGTAATCTAACAGTTACAACTACAGCGACCCACACTCCGGGTTTTGCGTTCCCTCCGGGAACTACACCTGTTACCTACACATTTGACAACGGTTTTTCCCAAAGCACGTGCACTTTTAATGTTACCGTAGTGCCTGACAACGTAGCTCCAACTCCCGACGTGGCCAATCTGCCAACTATTAGTGGTGAATGCAGTGCCGGCGTATCAGCACCCACAGCAACGGATAATTGCGTTGGGGCAGTGACCGGAACAACATCGGATCCAACATCCTACAATACACAGGGTACGTACACCGTTAACTGGACCTATGATGACGGGCATGGTAACACAAGCACACAGGTACAAACAGTGATCGTAAATGATGCAACACCGCCAGTTCCTGATGTGGTTAGTCTGCCTACTGTTACAGAGGAGTGCAATGCCACTGTGTCAGCACCGACTGCAACAGATAATTGCGTCGGAACAGTGACAGGAACGACAACCGATCCAACCTCTTATACCAACCAGGGCACTTATACCGTCAACTGGACTTATAGTGATGGACACGGTAACACAAGCACACAGGCGCAAACCGTAGTTATAAACGATGTAACACCGCCGGTAGCCATCTGTAAGAATTATACCCTTGATCTGACTAATGGTACTGGCACAATTACGCCGCAAGACATTGACAACGGAAGCTATGATAACTGCGGCAATGTTATACTCACCGCTTCTCCTGTCACATTTACCTGTGCAGATGCGGGCGATAACTTCGTGACGTTGACTGCAGACGACGGACATGGCAACACAACTAACTGTATTGCTACTGTGACCGTTCAATACCAACCAACATGTACGACCTCTGTAACCCCTGCAAACAGTATCTATACAGGTGGTGTGCCGAATAATATTTATTTGGGTTATGGACCTCAGAGTGCTACAATTACAACCACAGCTACAGGCGGTTCAGGATTTACTTACTCCTGGTCTCCGACAACGGATTTAAGTGATGCCACTATCTCAAATCCGGTCTTTGCTCCTGCGGCAGCAGGTAATTATACCTATACAGTAACAGCAACCAACAGCAATGGCTGCAGCACTACCTGCACGGTTAGTTTCTGCGTAAAAGACATACGGGTATATGGTAAAAATGGTAACTCTAACGGAAAAGTGTATATCTGCCACGTGCCCTCGGGCAATTCAGGAAATCCAAATACATTGTCAATAAGCACCAATGCCGTTGCTACCCATCTATCCGGTCACCCAGGCGACCATCTTGGTATCTGTGGCGACGTTTGCGGAGGTGGCATGATGAAACTTAGTGGCAGCACCGGCGAAATAATTCATGATGAAGAGATGGAGCTCGTGGTATATCCAAATCCATTTAAAAATGAGTTTACCATTCGTATTGAAAGCAATGCTTTTGATCGGGCAGAGGTCACAGTGTATGACATTACCGGCCGCATTGCCCAACGGAAGTTAAATCAGGACACGAATACCAATATTGTACTGGGAACTGACCTGGCACAAGGAGTGTACATCATAGAGGTGAAAAATGGCACCACAGTAAAGAAGGTGAAAATGGTAAAAGAATAATTTGAGCAGATTCTGACCATAGTTATATAAGAGAAATGCCCACTGACGTGGGCATTTCTCTTATATAACGTTTTGGCATTTCGTACCTATTTGCTCATCACGACAAACCAATCCCACTCAGCGGGATCACCAATGCCAACACTTGGCGTATAAAGAAACACGCCGATCCTTTTACCCTCGTCCAGATAGCATGATGTGGCCTGAAGCTTGTCAATGGCTGCCCATAGGCTGGCATAGTTGAGTCCCGAAGCGCCGTATATCTTTTGGAATCGGTTAGTATCCGGCATTGGCACAGCCGCAGGAATGACCGGATAGTTTGAAGCCGCAGTAAAGCTTTGCGGAAAGGCTATATCACCCTTCCCCATCCAGATTATGTCACCGTTAAACAGCGTATCGCCGGTAGGCTGGTAATAGAGAGAAAGATTACCAAAATCGCCCGGCTCCCTAAAGTCTATATGTATTGGCAAAGAATCGCCAGTAGCAGTCGGTCCGGTAAGATTTACTGTTGCGCCGCCTTCAAACGAGTATGTGAGATAGTCAATACGGAGCAGCAAAATACTGTTATCTGGTTCTGAACAAAGTCTTCGGTTTCCGTCTTCTTTGGTACAACTCATAAGGCCTGCAAAAGCAAGGCAAAAGATGATTCTTTTCATACACTCCATTTTTATAAGGACAATAGCGTCTTTGACCTTTAATACATGACAAATAACAGAAAAGGTTGGGGGCTACCGCCATTTATTCGTGCGAAATGACACAGAAACGACATTATGCATATCATGAAAAAATTTAGTTGGTATTTCTATTTTTGCACGCCAATACCTCACTAATGAATCTCTTACTCCGTATTTCTGCGCTCGTATTGCCCTGCGTTTTATGTATCACTCATGCCCTTGCTCAAGACAAATCATTACCAAAAGATGCGACTGTTCTCATATTTGGAGAACGTGAAGCCCTGCCTGAAGGTGTTGTTGCAAAGGGAAGGATAAAAGTGCTCGATGGAGGATTTAAGACAAACTGTGGCTATGATGAAACAATGAAAGAAGCGATGGCGAAGGCGCGAAAAGCTGGTGCCAATGTTGTTTATATAACTAATCTAAAAAAGCCGGATGGCTTCAGCACCTGCTATCGTCTGCGTGCAGATGTCTATTACCTCGAAGACATAGGCACTTACGCCGAAGCGCGCGCGGCACGGGCAGATAGTATACAGAACAGCCTTGTGCCGGACACTGCGACCTATGCAGTACTTTACGTTTACAGGCCGGCTGTATATCAGGGTTCGCTTATCAGTTATCAGTTGAATGCGGACGACATGCCTATTGGCCGGGTACCGAATGGAGCAGCTTATCGGGTAAAGCTTATCAAAGAAGGGCCAACTGAAATATGGGCTAAGACAGAAGCACGGATTGGGAAAACGATAGATATACAGCATGGTAAGGCTTATTTTCTTCGCTGTACTGTGCAGATGGGCGTATTCGTAGGGGAGCCGCAGCTATCAGTTGTGGACTTAATGAAGGGTTATGAAGAATACAACCGCACGAGGGAGCACCTGGAGAAAACGGGTAAGGCGATCCATGATAATTTTGTCTATCCGGGAGATAAGCGCTAGACACAGACAGGCAATATTCCATATGGATATATGCAAATAAGTAAGCTGAGGCTATCATGCTATTGGTTTAGTTGATATTGGTCATCGGTTCTTTGCAAATCCCCGCTATCCCGCTAACTTTGCGCATCTTTTTAATCTAAGCTTCCCTTTTAAGATATGAATTTGTTTTCCCTTCAAAATCAGGAATTCACTCACAGGCATATTGGTCCCGATGAGCATGAAACTAAGGAAATGCTGCGCACTATTGGTGTTGACAGCATGGAAGAGCTGATCAGCCGGACCGTACCTGCTGCGATACGCATGAGTAGTCCGCTCAATATTCCATCTGCGCTCAGCGAGGCAGAATATCTGCATGAGATCAAGGAAATTTCGCTTAAGAACACAGTATTTAAAACATACATAGGGCAGGGTTACTACGACACTCATACACCGAGCGTGATCCTGAGGAACGTTTTCGAGAACCCGGGATGGTACACACAGTACACACCCTATCAGGCAGAGATTTCTCAGGGTCGCCTGGAAAGCTTGCTCAACTTTCAGACCATGGTCAGCGATCTTACAGCGCTACCCATCGCCAACGCCTCTTTATTAGATGAAGCTACTGCAGCGGCAGAGGCGATGACCATGTTCTTTAATATGGTGAACAAAGATCATGACCATATCGCGCGTCCGAAGTTTTTTGTAGATAACGATGTATTCCCGCAGACTAAGGATGTAATAATAACACGTGCGGTTCCCGTAGGGATTGAAGTAGTGTTTGGTGATTACAGAGCCGCGACTATTGATGAAAGTTTCTTCGGTGCGCTGGTACAATATCCCAATGATAAAGGCTCCGTAGAAGATTACCGTCAGTTCATAGAGAAGGTACATGCTACCGGTGCTTATGTGGCAATGGCCACAGATCTGTTGGCCCTGACGCTCCTCACTCCTCCCGGAGAGCTGGGTGCTGATGCTGCTTTAGGTTCTGCACAGCGGTTTGGCGTGCCAATGGGCTTCGGAGGTCCGCACGCGGCTTTCTTCGCCACAAAAGATGATTTTAAACGAAGCATTCCCGGACGTATTATAGGCATCAGCGTAGACGCAAACGGAAATCGCGCACTCCGTATGGCCCTGCAGACACGCGAACAGCATATAAAACGCGAAAAAGCTACGTCCAACATTTGTACTGCACAGGCACTGCTTGCTAATATGGCAGCAATGTTTGCTGTGTTTCATGGTCCTGATGGATTGACGAATATTGCAAAACGTGTTGCGGTCCTGACGCAAACGCTCGCTGATGCCCTCACTGCTGCCGGCTATCCTGTTGTTTCCAATTCCTTCTTCGATACTATTACGATAAAGGTAGAAGATGAGGCTTCGGTGAAGCAGAAGGCAGAAGCCGCACAAGTCAATTTCCGCTATTTCGGAGAAGGGTACATAGGTATCTCGCTGGACGAAACCACCACCACTTCCGATGTATTCGGGATAATGGAAGTATTGCTCGAGGCGAACGATGAACCCATCGGATTTAGCATTGACAATGATCAGGCACTGACTCATATTCCATCACCACTTACCCGTACTTCCTCTTTTCTCACACATCCGGTCTTTAACAGCCACCATAGCGAAACGCAAATGATGCGCTACATCAAGATGCTGGAGAATAAGGATCTGTCGCTGAACACAAGTATGATCTCTCTGGGGTCATGTACAATGAAGCTGAATGCCGCATCGGAAATGATGCCTTTGAGCTGGAGCCATTGGAGCAAGATGCATCCTTTCGTTCCCGCAAATCAGGCGGAAGGCTACCTTCAGATCGTAAGGGAACTGTCAAAATACCTTTGCGAGATAACCGCATTTGATGCCTGCAGCCTACAACCGAACAGCGGTGCGCAGGGCGAATATGCCGGCCTGCTTTCGATCAGGAATTATCACCAAAACATTGGGGAAAGCCACCGCAATGTGATGCTTATCCCTATCTCCGCCCATGGCACCAATCCTGCCTCTGCAGTGATGGCTGGCTATAAAGTAGTGGTTGTAAAAGCGCTTGAAAACGGATATGTTGACGTAAATGACCTGAACGCCAAAGCGCAGCAATACGCTGCAAACCTGGCCGGTATTATGATTACTTACCCTTCCACTTACGGCGTTTATGAAGAAACGATAAAAGAGATCACCAGCATTATTCACCAGCATGGTGGACAAGTGTATATGGATGGTGCCAACATGAATGCACAGGTGGGGCTAACCGCTCCCGGGCTTATCGGTGCCGATGTTTGCCATCTGAACCTGCACAAGACCTTCGCTATCCCACACGGCGGCGGTGGACCAGGCATGGGCCCAATCTGTGTGAAGGCACATCTTGCACCGTTCCTGCCGGGACATGTACAGAATGCAGAAGGACAGCAGACTTCTCACGCGGTCTCTGCCGCTCCCTTTGGCTCAGCAAGCATTTTGCTTATTTCTTATGCCTATATAAGAATGCTGGGTTATGAGGGCGCGAAGAAGGCCACAGAATATGCCATCCTTAATGCGAATTACATGCGTGCAAGGCTTAATGATGACTTCGAAATCCTTTATACCGGAACTGGCGGCACTTGTGCACACGAGTTCATTGTAGATCTGCGCCCGTTTAAGAAAACTGCAGAAGTAGAAGCAGAAGATGTAGCGAAGCGCTTGATGGATTACGGATTCCATGCGCCAACTATGAGCTTCCCTGTTCCGGGTACCATTATGATAGAGCCAACGGAGAGCGAGGACAAAGCAGAGCTCGATCGCTTTTGCGATGCACTATTGCAGATAAGGAAAGAGATTACTGCTATTGAACAAGGGAAGTCTGATAAAAAAGACAATCCTTTAAAGAATGCACCTCACACTCAGTTTTCTGTGATAACAAGTGAATGGCTTCATGCTTACAGCCGTGAAGAAGCCGCTTTTCCACTGCCTTACACAAGGGTGAACAAATTCTGGCCGAGCGTCTCAAGAGTAAACAATACTTACGGTGACAGGAACCTTATTTGTACTTGTGAGCCTACCAGTGCGTACGCGGAATCGGAAGCGTAAAATTAGTTTTTTGACGATGAGGAAAGCTGTCGGAAACGATGGCTTTCTTCGTTTTTAGAATTGCCCAAATTGAACAGAGCGCCCACAGTATGTGGACAATGCAAAGCTAGCCGGCCATATGTTTGATATGCCATATGCAAAAGTATCCCCCTTCCCCAGGATAAAAAACCTGCAAATTAATCAGATCATATGCAGATGGCCGATAACCTAAACTAAGGCTCCATGCTCGCAAACTACACTCTCTATTGCGTGTCGAAAAGCCTCCTGATCGCAGGAATCCAAGTACCAGCTTTTGCCTTGCGTGTCAAAATGAAGTGAAGCCGATCCCTCAAGTGGTTCAAAATCCTCCCTGTTGGAACGAATAAAAGTAGCGATTTCACGTGTTTCACCAGAGCAGGTAGAGAATTCTTCCCTGGTAGTCTCTTCAGTGTCGATAAAGTAATAGATATACATGGTGTACGAAAATTCTATGCAAATTTACAGGCTTAATATTAAAGATCGCTTCATTTTTTACCCTTAACGAACGGGCAACCGAAATTCATCCCCTTCCTTTCTCCTTCATCGTTTTGCAGTACGGCCTTACCTTCGCATAATTACCTGATTTAAAGAAATCTCTTAAACACTTCAGATGAAAAGTATTTTTCTTGCAGCGCTCTCCACAATTCCTCTATTTTCCGCGTGTAACGATGCTACCGAAAAGAAGCAGACAGCACCGCAAAAAGTGATTGTGATTGATAGCGTTGCAACAACACGGGACTTTTATAAAAGACTGGAAGGTAGCATTGCGGAAAAGCCGATAGTGATGCACCTGCATCAATTCGGCGACCAGATAGAAGGCGTCTATTACTATACCGATAAGGGACTTTGGCTTATTCTGACGCAAGATAGTGTTGCAAATGATAGTATATATCTTTCAGAGTCAGTGCCAGGGGATAACTGGAGCGAGCAAATTCAAAAAAATGCACATTTTATCGTCTCTATCCAAAAGGATGGGGTGAAAGGAAGATGGGTGAGTGGAGATAAGACAAAATCGTATCCTATCACGCTAAGGGAGATATATCCTCAGGGTTCTTATCGCTTTTCAGTTCAAAGCTTCAGCGACTCTGTAAAAGCATTACGAAATACAAATGAATCGCCGCAGGCCGAGATAAGCTATACTTTTGTAGTACCGCAAGAGAACAACTGGCTGGACACGCAGGTAAAAAGCGTCTTGCACCTTGATAGCGCCAAGGATTTTAAAGCGGGTTTTACACAGGCAAAAGAGCAATATTTCGAGAAATATAAAAAAGACCTTCCCTCCCCGGACGACACCATAGGTATGCCACTCTCTGTTTACAATTATACAGAGATGCAACGGCTATATGTGCGTTTCAACCAGAAAGACTTCGTAGTACTTGAGAACTTTTTCTACAGCTTCACCGGTGGAGCTCATGGTATGCATGGCAGCGTCTTCTACTGCTACGATGTTGCCAACAAAATGCAGCTTCAGCTTTCGGACATTACCACTGCTGATTCTGCAACCCTTCAGCCGCTGGTGGAAAAATATTTTCGCAAACAGTACGGCATTAAGGAGCCTTCATTAAAAGGGATTTTGTTTGACAGGCACATCTCTGCCAACAACAACTTTTACTTCAACCGCAACGGCATCGGCTTTGTTTACAACCCTTATGAGGTAGCTTCGTATGCGCAGGGTCAGGTAAACGTTTTTGTTCCGTTTAGTGAACTAAAAGTTTTTATCAATCCGGAATTTGCAAAAAGACTTGGTATTTAAAACGATGGGGAAAATGACTGCGCGGGAAATAATAGAAGAACAGATACCTGTAGCCATTAAGAAAAGGCCGGAGCTTGCGACCGACATCAATGCTGTAGTTCATTTCAACATTACAGGTGCAAACGGTGGGCACTGGACAATGGATCTGACAAGAAAGGACGACTGGATACAACAAGGTTTTCAGAGCGATGCTGCCCTTACCATCACGATCAGCAACGACGATTTTGTAAAACTTCGGTGCGGGCAGCTGAACGGAACTGCGGCGGTAATGACAGGCAAACTGCAGTTCAAACCTTTCGACCTTCCTATGGCTATGAAGGTGGCGAAACTTATGGGATAATCGCCTTATAGGGGCTTTATCTTCTTGAAAAAATTATTCTATTTTTACGCATATTATGCCTTTATTACGTTTCAGAGTTTATTGGGAAGACGACGACCAGATCTATCGGGATATCGAAATACGTTCTAATCAGACTTTCCTCGATTTTCATAAAGCCATTATACAGGCGTACGAGTTCGATGGCAAGCATAGTGCTTCTTTTTTCGAAAGCAATGACCGCTGGCAGCGAAGCAGGGAAATAGATTCTGAAGTGTTGGTAAATAAGAAAGACGCACCTGCACTGTCTATGGCGCGGACACCAGTCTCTGCACTTGTGGCTAAGCCCGATCAGAAATTCATTTACGTCTACGACCCTGCAAAGCACTGGACATTTCTTGTAGAGCTAATAGGTGTAACCAAAGACGAAGACATAAAAAGGACATATCCCTACGTTGTTCGAAGAGAAGGGATAGGACCGGCACAATATGGCGTTAAAGGGGTCTCTCCCGACAAATTAATGGAAGTGGAAGAAAAATATGACCTGGGAGCTGATGAAATGGCTGAAGGATTTGGTAGCGAAGGCGAGGAAGGTGCTTCCGAAGAATTAGGAGGAGGCGGAGGTGATAACTACGATGAATAGTTTGGAGTTCGACACTCCAGGCTCAAAACTCAAAACTGTTTATGTTATTGCCGGCCCTACCGCGGTAGGAAAGACCGCTATTGCTATTGACTTAGCTAAAAGACTGCAAACGGATATCGTTTCTGCGGATAGCAGACAGTGTTACAGGGGAATGACCATAGGCACCGCAAAGCCAACAGCAGCAGAGCTTGCGGCGGTGAAGCACTATTTCATTGACGAGTTTCCCGCTACCCAAAATATTACTGCGGCAGATTATGAGCAGCTAAGCTTGCAGTACGTCAGTAAAATCTTTGAAACACATCAGACAACGGTAGTATGTGGAGGAACTGGTTTATATATTAAAGCCTTGACTGAAGGGCTGGATGAAATGCCTGCAGTAAACCCATCTATAGAAAAAGAGGTCAACCAACTCTATCAAACCAAGGGTCTGCTGTGGCTTCAGGAAACGATACAGGAAGAAGACCCCTATTTCTTTGCCCAGGCAGAACAGCAAAATCCGGCACGGCTGCTACGGGCGTTGATCTTCAAGCGTTCCACCCAAAAGAGCATCACTGAGTTCCGCACCGGTATTCAAAAGGAAAGGCCGTTCGGAGTAGTGAAGATTGCGCTGAACCTGCCGCGTGAACTACTTTATGAAAGGATCAACAAGCGGGTTAATATGATGATAGAAGAAGGACTGGTAGAAGAAGTGAAAGGCCTACAATTATTTAAAAGCCAGAAGAACCTACAAACAGTAGGCTATGCTGAATTGTTTGATTTTTTTGAAGGGAAGTACAGTCTCGATGAAGCTGTTGAAAAAATAAAACAACATACCCGCAACTACGCGAAAAGACAGCTTACGTGGTTTAGAAAGGACAAAGACTACCACTGGCTGGAGGCCAACGATCCTCTGATAGTGGAGAAGATATTGGCACTAAAGCCGTGATCATAGGTCGAAATATTCTACAATACATTCTTTCAGCAATTGCTCCTGAGCTTTTAGCCCTTCAGAAGGCACCGGCTGCAATTCCTGATAATGTGGCCAGCCATCCCCATCTCTTCCGAGCAGTTCGTAATAGCCCCGGCGACTCAAAAGCTCGCACACTGCAATATGCATAAGGTCCTGCTTTTGTTCTTTGTTCCACTTTTTCTTTGGAGGAGTGTGTCCCAGTTCATTAATGCCGATAAGAAATAATATACCCTCCATATCCGGAAGTTTTTCAAAACGGTTCTGCAACAAAGATTCTACATTCTTCCAGCGGGTATCAAAATGCTCCATGAAGCGCAAAATTCAAATTCCAAATTCCAAATTCCAAATCATCGATTGAAAAATCTGAATTCGAAATACTAAGCATTATTTTTAGAAAAAGTTAAAAACAACACAGTGCCGCGTATTTGCTTTTTTACTTTTCTACTTTTGGTCTAAACAAATATTGATATGGAGCAGCTAGCTTCTTCTACAGATATCCGCGAACTTAACGAACGAATCCATCAGCAAAGCGCTTTTATTGATCTGCTGGTTATGGAGCTGAATAAGGCTCTGGTAGGACAAAAGCACATGGTTGAAAGATTGCTCATCGGGCTTTTAGCAAACGGACACGTATTGCTGGAAGGCGTGCCTGGACTGGCAAAAACGCTTGCTATCAAATCGCTGGCTTCCGCCATTCATGCACGCTTTGCCCGTATTCAGTTTACGCCTGACCTGCTGCCTGCCGACGTTTTAGGAACCATGGTTTATAATCCGCAGGCCCATGAGTTTGCGGTGCGTAAGGGACCGATCTTTTCCAACTTTATTCTTGCGGATGAGATCAACCGTGCACCCGCAAAAGTGCAAAGTGCCTTACTGGAGGCGATGCAGGAACGTCAGGTAACCATCGGAGACCATACGTACAAGCTGGAAGAACCATTCCTCGTACTTGCCACGCAGAACCCCATAGAGCAGGAAGGTACCTATGAGCTCCCTGAAGCACAGGTTGACCGATTTATGCTGAAGGTGGTGATCACCTATCCTAAAAAAGAAGAAGAGAGAAGCATCATCCGCTACAATCTGAACCCGGATGGCATGTCAAAGATCAATCCTGTGGTTACTCCTGATGATATATTAAAAGCCCGGCATCTGGTGCGCGAGGTATATATGGACGAGAAGATCGAGCAGTATATTCTGGATATTGTTTTTGCTACCCGTTTCCCTGAAGAGTACAAGCTTTCTAAATTAAAGCCACTGATCAGTTATGGTGCTTCACCGAGAGCCAGTATCAGCCTGGCACTTGCTGCGAAGGCGTATGCATTCATCAAGCGTCGTGGTTATGTAATACCTGAAGATATCCGTGCTGTGTGTCATGATGTTCTACGCCACCGCATCGGCATTACCTACGAGGCTGAGGCGGAGAACATTACCAGTGAACAAATAATCAATGAGATTTTAAACGTGGTAGAAGTGCCGTAGAGGAACTAAAAACCTGAGTTCGGGATAAAGGATATTGAAATTTTTGCCGTTCTTCATTGCCGGACATAAGCTGTGCCTGCATCTTGTACAGTCTCAACGAATTGCCATATGAAATAACGTTAATCCAAGCTATCCGGACAAGGGTTAAAAGAGCATTTCCCCAAACTCTTTGAAGGTTTTCTCAAACTCTTTAAAGATTCTTTCAAACTCTTCTTCGTTCGCCCCAAACTCTTATTTGTTCGCCTCAAACTCTTATTTGTCTGGGCCAAACTCTTATTTGTCTGAGTCAAACTCATATTTGTGCACCTCCAACTCATATTTGTCCAAGGCTTCCGAATATGAGCTTGAACCAAACTCTATTGAGTTTGAGGCAAACTCTATTGAGTTCGAGGCAAACTCTATTGAGTTTACAAAAAACCAATTCAACATTTTTCAACTCAAAAGAGTTTGGGACAAACTCAATAGAGTCCGACCCGGACAAATAAGAGTTCGGCACAAACTCAATAGAGTCTGACTCAGACAAATAAGAGTTCGGGACAAAGTAGTAAGAGATTGACCCAAACTAATAAGAGGCTAAAAAAATCTAAACAATCCTTGAAGGAAGGCAAAGAAGGAATGAGAAAAAACAATAAAGTATGGCGGTCAAAACCCCTTAATTTAAAACAAGCGTTCATTTGCCTATGCCAGAACTGAATATGTGTCAGACAGTAGGGAATCTGTTCTCATCCCGAACCAGGTTAAAAGGGAAAAATTTCATGAATGGTTGACTACCGTAAAGCAAGATTTACCCTGGCTACAAAGTGTTATTTATGCACATCCATCTCCCAAACTGAGGTTAATAGCAAAACGGATTCTGTGCAGTGGCTTTAAACTCCTCCCAAACCTCTGCAACGACATCCGCCGCAGGCTTTATAGAGTGGATAATGCCGCTTACCTGCCCGATCTCCAGCTCGCCCTCTTCCAGATCACCTTCAAACATGCCTCTTTTTGCTCGTGCTCTTCCGAGTAGGTCCGTAAGCTCGTCTACAGAAGCGCAGTTCGCTTCTGCCTCCTGTACTTTCTGGTAGAATGCATTTCTGATCATTCTGACGGGAGTTAGCTTTTTCATTGTAAGCACTGTATCGCCCTCATTTGCCTTTACTACAAGGTCTTTGAAAGACTGGTGACTTGACGCTTCTGGTGTAGCAACAAAACGGCTCCCCACCTGCACCCCTTCCGCTCCAAGCGCCATCATAGAAAACATGGCTCTTCCTGTAGCAATGCCGCCTGCGGCAATTAAAGGGATTGTAACTGCCGCCCGCACCGCCGGTATCAGGCATAGCGTCGTTGTTTCTTCCCGTCCGTTATGCCCGCCGGCTTCAAAGCCTTCCGCCACTACAGCATCGACGCCTGCATCTTCACTTTTCTTCGCAAACTTCGCACTGCTGACCACATGCACCACTTTTATACCGTGTTGTTTGAACGTTGACGTCCATGTTTTGGGGTTACCAGCTGAGGTAAAGACAATCGGTACATTCTCCTCAAGTATAATGGCTACATGCTTATCAATATCAGGGTATAGCAACGGAAGATTCACAGCAAACGGGCGGAAAGTTGCTTTTTTGCATTTCTGAATGTGCTCGCGTAGCACCTCCGGATACATACTTCCTGCACCGATCATCCCAAGTCCGCCTGCATTGCTTACTGCTGCCGCCAGCTTCCAGCCTGAAGCCCAGATCATGCCTGCCTGAATGATGGGATACTGAATACCGAAAAGCTGTGTAATGCGATTATCGAAAGCGTCTTTGTTTGAAGTGAATTTTCCCTGAAAAAGCATTTTTTTAATGTGATGATGTGATTGATGTGCTAATGTGATGATGTGCTAGTGTGATGATGTGCTAATGTGATGATGTGCTAATGTGATGATGTGCTAATGCGATGATGTGCTAATGCGATGATGTATTTTATTCTGCGTGTCCTGGTCAATAAATATGTCATTAGCACATCAGCATATTAATTAGCATATCAGCATATTAGCACATCAGCATATTAATTAGCATATTAACCAAGATCAATCTCCGTATTATCACCAATATTCAGGCTCTGACTTAAGCCGCGGATAAAGGCGTCGTTGCCGATGATGGAAGAGTGCAGCACTACTTCATTCAGCTCGGCAAAAGAACCAATAATAGAATCCTTCACGATAGAGGAATTAATAGTGGTATGCTCACCGATGGTAACGTTCGGACCGATAATGGAGTGGTTAATGTTGCATCCTTCTGCAATGTTCACCGGCGGAATGATGACTGTATTATGAAATACGTTTTCAACATTTTTCCCGGCTTCTTCATCCATTTGCTTTAGCAGCGTCGCATTGGTTGATAAAAGAGTTTCCTTCTTCCCACAGTCAAACCAATTGTTCACACGGAATGCCTTAAAGCGAATACCGTTCTCGATCATCTGCTGCAGGGCGTTGGTAAAGTGATACTCCCCTTCATCTTCCACATAGTTCTTCAGGTGTTTATCGAGCGCTTCATACATCTCTTTTGTTTCTTTGATGTAATAGACGCCTACCATTGCCATGTTTGACTTTGGTATCAGCGGCTTTTCGACCATACGCAGCACCATATCGTTATTGTCGATCTCAGCAACACCAAAGCTCCTCGGGTCATCCACTTTTCGAACCCCTATTTCGGATACATTGCTTCGAAGTACATCCTTTACATTATAATCGCAAATGGTATCACCTAGTACGATCAGTACCTCATCATTTTTTATGGCTTCTTTCGTCAGCCAGATAGCGTGGCCCGTACCGCGGCGATCATTTTGGGTAACGAGTGTATAAGATAGATTAGGATAAGTTTTGGCGATGTAACGCTGGATTTTCTCACCGAGATAACCGATTACGAAAACGAATTCGGTAACACCTGCATCGATCAGTTGATCCACAATAACGGCGAGAATCGTTTTTCCGGCTATGGGAATGAGCGCCTTTGGTTGCGTATAAGTGAGTGGACGCAACTTGGTACCGGCGCCTGCTACAGGAATAATGGCTTTCACAGTCTAAATTTTAATAAATAACAGAATAAGCTTTCTAACAAACACAGTGCCTTATTTCCGGGCGTAAAATACTAATAAAGCCTTATTCGCTCACCGTAATGGATCATTTTTATCATCCTGATATTTTTTAAATTGTTAAAAGCGTTGCAGATAATAGTTATTTTTGATCTTTAAGGATAGGTCTTGCAAACGTATGCTTTACGACGGCTGTCTTTAATATTGATTTTAAGGTTTATGAAACTCAAAATATTTTACTTATTCGGCATTCTTCTATCATTGTCTGGAACGGCTAATGCTCAAAATCTTCCAGAGCAAAACTGTCCAGGCGCCATTCCTGTTTGTTCTCCTATTTATACACAAAACAATTCCTATGTGGGCTTTGGAACTTTGCAAGAATTAAATAATAATAATCAGGGGTGTTTGGCGTCGGCTGAAAAAAATGATGTTTGGTATGTTATTAATGTAACTACATCTGGCACGCTTGCGTTTACTATAACACCAAATGACCTTGGCGATGATTATGATTTCGCTGTTTGGGACGTTACTGGTGTGGGCTGCAGCGCCATTTATAATTATCTAACGAATAGTCCAAACAATTATTTACCTATTGGATGCAATTATTCGGGCACACCAGGCGCGACCGGTCTATCCACTACAATAACGGGGAGTCAATGGGACCCAGCCTTAAACGTTACTGCGGGACAGACTTTGGTTCTAAATGTAAGTAATTACAGTAGTACACAGTCTGGCTATGTTCTAGACTTTACTCCCTCTACTGCTTCCATCTACGACACCGTGAAGCCAAAATTTACCGCCGTTGGTTCTCATTGTAATATTGCCGGTAGCTCATTGACAGTAACCATGTCAGAGCCAATTTCATGTAGTTCATTAGCCGGCGACGGAAGTGATTTCTATATTACTCCTGCAATTCCAGGAGTAACGAGTATAGTTTCTGCATCAAGTCCTAATTGTAGTAGTACTTCCTTGACTACCAACAGTTTCACATTACAATTTGCAAGTTCTCTTCCTCCCGGTACGTATTCATTACATTCCCAGCAAGGAACCGATGGTAACTCTATCTTAGATAACTGTGGCAATGAACAAAATTATTCCACGACGACTTTGCCGGATTCGATTACTTTCACACTAAACGCCGGCAACCCTCCGGTAATGCTTATCCTCGATACTCCTGCATGTATTAAAGCGCGCCTTATCCTGGATCGTTCCGTAAAATGCAGTACCATCGCAGCTAACGGAAGTGATTTCTTTATCACGGGTCCTTCGGCACTCAATGTTACCAGTGCTACTGCCATCAATTGTGATGCACTGAATATGACAGATACGATAGACCTTACCTTCGACCGCTCCGCACAGGTTGCCGGCGTATACACTTTGCATGTCCAGAACGGAACAGATGGTAATACAATGCTTGATACCTGCGGTGCCGCAGTGAACAATACTATCTCATGGACAGTTTCAGATCAGGGCGTTGATGCAGTTGTTACGCCTAACCTCATTTGCGATCCGGGTTATGTGCAGCTTACCGCCACAACAGCGCTTCAGCCTTCACCTGCCGGCTATCAATACCGCTGGATTCCGTCTGCCACGGTTCAGGATACTACGGCGGCCTCCACGCTTGCTTATGTAAATGAAAACACTACCTATCAGGTGTCTATTGTAGATAAAGATTTATGCATTAGAAGGGATACAACCCATGTTACTATCTCTATACGCAATCCGGAGATTGCGCCAATAACAAATCCGGAGATATGCATTGGCGATAATATTCAGATCAATGCTTCCGGAGGACTAAACTATGCGTGGTATCCGGCAGATGAACTGAGTTGTACCGATTGTCCGAACCCGATCGCAGCTCCGTTGCAAACCACTCAGTATTTTGTAGTCATCAGCGACCAATACAACTGTAGCGATACATTGTCGCAGACGATTGTTGTTAATCCTTTACCTGTTGTAGATGCAGGCGACGACGTAACGATCTACTTTGGCGAGCAAACACAACTGGCTGCGGGCACAAATAAAGGCATTATCTATGCATGGGAGCCACCCGCAGGACTTAACTATAACAATGTTCCTAATCCAATAGCTTCTCCGGCGCAAAGCACTACATATATGGTCACCGTTATTGACGAGAACCAGTGTCGCAATACCGATTCGGTAACCGTATTTGTGAGATCCGATATTCCGGTTATCATTCCTTCTGCATTCTCTCCAAACGGGGACGGAAGGAATGACGTCTTCCGAGTGGGCAACACTTCTTTCCATCGTTTACAGGAATTCCGCGTTTTTAATCGCTGGGGACAGGAAATTTTCAGCACCACTGATCCGAAGAAGGGATGGGACGGAACATTTAAAGGTGTACCACAGGAGACAGGAGTATATAACTATATTATCCGCGTTTCTTATCCTGATGGAAGAGTTGAAACCTTTAAGGGAAATGTGACATTGGTGCGATAAGAATAAGAGACCTATATAAATAATAAAGGGCGCCAATGGCGCCCTTTATTATTTATATGTCTGACAGACTTCGTTCTCATGAAAAAGACCAGAATGGCATCTGAAAACTCCCGATACCTGCTTCATGGCACAGCGCGAAGAGAGGCCTTCAGTTTAAAAGACATAGCTGCCATCAACTGTTTCTTCGCAGAAGAAAGCTTACCTTATGAGGCTTCCCGTTTAGCGGAAATAGTGATCCGGCTTACTTCGAGTATAGGTTCATCGGTTTTTTCTCGCGTCCTTTAGATAGATTCTGTTTGCTTTCGCGGGTCATGGCAGCGGAGAAGGGGGATTCAGTACAAAAAGTTAGCCGCCGTCACCTGTTTCTCAGAAGACCAGCGGCTATTTAATGTTTTGTAGTTGCCACAATTGACAATTCACCATCAATTACAGCGTCTGATGCAGTGTTTTCAGCTTGTCGTATATCGCGTCGCCGTTCTTATTAAGGTCTGAAGACAGCTTGATAACGTCATTGAGCAGGAAGTTTTGCGTTTCTATTGTCTTCTTCATTTCTATTCTGCCTGCCTCGTTCAGACCGGCAATTGATTCCTTTTCTTCCGTCATTCTTTTTTGTACCATACCCTTCATATCAAGCAGCGCTGTTTGCGCCAACTTCTCACTTTTCCTGGTCATGTAAGCCGAAAACTCGTTCATTTTAGAACCAAAATAGGTTTTCAGCGGTATTTCCTGAGTCTGAACGTTTTTAGGTGCAACTGTTTTGTTTTGTGCCATAGCAGGAATGCCCGCAGCAGCTATCAAACCAAAGACAAAAAATAGTTTTTTCATTATAGCCGGTTTTTGTAAAGTTAATTAATTCAATTTTCTTCAAAGACGGTCGGATACAGGTCTTTTCGTTGGGTTTCAGACTGAAATTTATCATTTCTAAATACTTGCCTTTTCCCGAAAGCCAATAGCTTTGCAGCCAATGGAGCGACGAAAGAAAATACGGATAACAGGCATTGTCATGCTTGGCCTTCTGTCGGTCGCGTTCCTTTCCATGAGCTATTCCCTCAAAAAGCCAATACACGACAGCAGCTTGCAGCAAGGCCAGAAACGCTCTCAGAAGGCATATAACAGACATCTGGTTGATTCTGCGGTTCATATTTTAAGAACCGGCGATCTGGTATTGCGGACCGGTGCAGATGTTACCAGTTACATTTTTACCCAGTTCAATCAAACTGACAAAACCTATTCCCACTGCGGACTGGTGATCATTGAAAATGGCTATCCGTTCGTTTACCACAGCATAGGCGGCGAAGACAATCCTGACGAGAAACTACGGCGGGACTCAGCGAGTTTCTGGTTTTCTCCGGTAAATAATCTCGGCTTTGGTATTGCCCGTTTTTCTTTCAATTCCTCCCAGACTGCAGCTTTGCAGCAAACGATTTACCAGTATTTCAGGGAGCAAAGAAGGTTTGATATGGACTTTGACCTGAGCACGAATGACCGCCTCTACTGCGCAGAATTCGTTTATAAAGCATTGAACCAGGCACTAAAAGACTCAACGTTTATTCGACCTGTCAGCAAGCTGGGCAAGACCTTCGTTTCGGTTGATAATTTGTTTGTGAACACGCATGCAAAGCTCGTTTGTCAGGTTCGATATAAGTAATACCTTTGCCGGACAATTTAAATAAACGCATATACATGAAGAAGGTTTTACTTTCCTTAGCCACTGTTGTAATGATAACGCTTAGCATGGTGAGTTGTAATTCAAACTCGCCCAAGGCTTCTGCAGATAAATTTCTGACCGGCCTGCTGCACTACGATTATGAAAGCGCTAAAAGCGTTTCTACTGACGAAACCAAGAAGATGATAGACCTGATGGCTCAGTTTTCCGCTATGATGCCAGACTCCATCAAGCAAGCTTCTAAAAAGGTGAACGTAGATATTAAAGACGTAAAAGAAGAAGGCGATAAGGCAACTGTTACCTATACTACTTCCGAAGACAAGCAGGAGAAAAAACTGAATCTGATAAAAGTGGACGGTAAATGGCTTGTGCAGTATAGCAAAATGGATAATATGGATGAGCCCGATACTGAAGACATGAGTACGCCACCTGTAGACGATGCTTCAAATCCTGACACTACAATGGGTGCACCCGAAACAATTGATTCCACACAGCGGTAAGAAATAAAAATTAACGACTAAGAGGCTATATCAAATGCTGGTATAGCCTCTTTTGGGTTACAGAGGTTAACAAGTGATAGGCGATGTTCATTAACTAAGCAAACGCCGTAAGGCATAGTCAACAATTTCTATGCTCAGTTAATCAGGAAAGAAAGAATCCGCTCCTATCGACCCGGAAAGGATATAAAGCGACTTCTATTCAATAACCGCAATACATTTTAGCTCGATAGCAATAGCAGAGGGCAAAGAATTAACGCTTACCGTTGTGCGGCAGGGTTGATTGCTTTTAAAATATTCCGCATAAATCCTGTTGTAGGTATGGAAGTCACGCTTCATATCAACAAGAAAAACGGTGACATCAACCAGGTTATCCCACGAAGAACCGCTTTCTTCCAATACTGTCCTAACGTTTTTAAAGACACTGTGGCACTGCGCTTCAAAGTCGAAACTTTGAAATTGCCCGTGCTTATCAAGCTTTAAGCCCGGTATCTCATCGGTTTTAGCATCACGTGGACCAATTCCTGAAAGAAAAAGAAGATTTCCCACGCGCCTTGCATGTGGGTATAATCCCATGGGCTTCGGTGCTTTGTCGGTAGATATTTTCTCAGACATGTTTTGTATTGTTTAAGCTAAAATACTTGTTCTACTTCAGGAAGCAGAGGTTGGGATTTTTAGGCGTCCGGTTTCCTTTTATGCTTCCATCTTTTGTGTGTCCAGAGCCAGTTTTCCGGCTGCTCGCGAAGTTGCTTCTCCACGAACTGCACATAGGCATTTAAAATTTCACCTGTACTTGTTTGTGAAGCATCATCACAATAGCGAAAAAGATTGATGCGATAATATCCGCGTTTTACTTTTGTGATCCCTGCAAAAACGACCGCTGCTTTAGCGCGCCTTGCCATCTGCTCTGGTCCGCGAAAGAAAGGTGCTTCACGATTCATAAAAGAGATCCATTCTGCGACTTCTGGCTGGGAAGGATTCTGATCTGCCGCCAGGGCCAGGATGTGTTGTGTATCCTTAAGCCGCGATAGTCCGCCTTTCAATGCCTTCATCGAAACCATCCATGCACCGGAACGCGATCTGATTTGCAACATGAGCTTATCGAATGCGCTGCTCGATAGAGGAAGATATACGCAAGCATATTGTTGCGGTGTATGATACTGACAAGCCACATTTGCCCATTCCCAGTTAAAAGTATGGCCAAGAATGGCGTACGTATTTTTCCCTTCAGCTCCCAGCTCCTGAAACACTTCCCAGTTGCCCGTAAACCGCTTACCTAATTCCTTTTTTGAAAGTGATAAAAGTTTCAGCGTTTCTGTCCATTGATCACAAAAGCTTTTGTAGAATTTCTTTCGAATTGCCTTAAGCTCTTCTTCTGTTTTTTCCGGGAAAGCGTGCCTCAGATTATTAAAAACGACCTCTTTCCTATAACCGGTCACGTAGTAGAGCAGACCATAAACGGCGTCTGACAGAAGGTACAACAGCCGCAGCGGCAGCAATGACAACGGATATAAAAGAACGAGCAGGAGGTAATACATGGTCAGTTTCCAGCTTTAGATATCACCATTTTCATGCAGGTCACTTTTGATTCCATTGAGATCGTAAACCTTTTGTATTTCTTTCAGACGTGCTTCAAACCCAATATTCAGATCAATCAGTAACCCGTTGTGCATGTCAAACACCCATCCATGAACTTGTGGAAAGCCACTGTTGTGATAGCACTTTTGCACTGCAGCAGTCTTAATCACATTATTACATTGCTCTATTACATTTAGTTCTACCAGCCGCTTGTATTGCTCGTCTTCAGTTGGCAAAGCCTTTATTTCGTCATAGTGCATACGATACACATCGCGAATATTCCGCAGCCAGGGATTCAATAACCCGAGGTCCTTAGGTATCATTGCTGCCTTTACACCACCGCAGTTGTAGTGTCCGCAAACAATGATATGCTTTACTGAAAGATGAACAACGGCATAGTTAATTACAGATAAAGCGTTTAAATCTGTATTGCAGACAAGATTGGCAATATTGCGGTGAACAAACACTTCACCGGGTTCCAGCCCCATTATTTCATTAGCCGGTACACGGCTATCTGAGCAGCCTATGTATAAGTAATCGGGAGTCTGATCCGCTGCCAGTTTTTCAAAATAATCATGGTCCTCAGCACACTTTGAGGCCACCCATTGACGATTGTTTTCAAAGATCTGTTCGTAAGATGCCATAGTGGAAAATTGTGTGCAATGTTACTTCAATTCTTACAATCGCTGTATAAGGGCTATTTTTGCACCCCAAAACTTTCTTTAATGAACCGAACATGATGGGAGGAAAACACAAAGGGACAAGAAAAGCTATTGTCATCATGTGAATACCATTTGTCCGCTAAAAACAATTAAATATTTTCAGATGAAACTTGTGACATATTCCAACAACGGGAAAGAGCAACTTGCTCTTTTGATCAATGAAAACCTGTACGATACCAATGCAGCAAACCCGGAGCTTCCCGCTACGATGAAAGAAATGCTTGCCCATTGGGACGCAAACTTTGAAAAAGCAAAAAGAACAGAAGAGGATATAAAGAGCGGAAAGAATACCATGGTGCCTTATGCCACGCTGGATACAGCAACCTTGCTTGCGCCTGTTCCGCATCCTACCTCATGCCGCGATGGCTATGCTTTTCGTCAGCACGTGGCGTCAGCCCGTCGCAACAGGAAAGTAGATATGATTCCGGAATTTGACCAGTACCCGATTTTCTATTTTACCAATCACAATGCGGTTCAGGGACCTGGCGAGATTCGCTGCATGCCGGATCATTTTGAGAAGCTGGATTTTGAACTGGAAGCATCCATTGTAATCGGCAAAAAGGGAAGAAACATTAAGGCTGCAGATGCAGATGGCTATATCGCTGGTTATATGATCATGAACGATATGAGTGCCCGCACGTTGCAGATGGAAGAAATGAAACTGAACCTTGGCCCTGCGAAAGGAAAAGACTTTTCAACCGCAATCGGACCAATGCTCGTAACGCCTGACGAACTGGAGCCTTATAAAATTCCGGCTAAGGAAGGACATACCGGTAATAATTATAATCTAAAAATGAAATGCCGGGTGAATGGTGTGGAAGTTAGTACTGGTAATATGGGCGATATGGACTGGACTTTTGCAGAGATCGTAGAGCGGTGTGCTTATGGCGTTGACATTCTGCCAGGCGATGTAATTGGCAGCGGCACGGTTGGAACAGGCTGTTTTCTGGAACTGAACGGAACAGGACTTTTAAACGATTCAAACTACAAAGTGCAATGGTTGCAACCGGGTGATGTAGTCGAAATGGAAATTGATGGTTTGGGCAGGCTGAAGAATACCATTGTGAAGGAGGATACGGACTTCAGTTTGCTGGCTTTGAAAAAGGGGTTGTAAAAGTAAAGCTACCAGTCCGCGAAAAGTAGCAAAACTTCAGGGTGTGATTTTGAG
>DATJDP010000113.1:0-5157 GCA_035497355.1 Flavipsychrobacter sp. | reverse complement strand
CTAATAGATGTGACTACCCTGCTTGTCTGCGTTCTTTGCATGTGGCTGCCTTCGTTGTATATTCGTCGCATACAGCCTGCAAGAGTTTTGCAGTTTAAGTAACGGAGCGAAAGTTTGGATATCCGCATTCTTCATAACAGCAAAATAGATAAAGCAAAATGGGATGCCTGCATTGATGCAGACCATACGGCGCTTATTTATTCCCGATCGTGGCTGCTGGATATAATGGCTGAGGACTGGTATGGAGCAGTAGCAGGCGACTATAGCGCTGTTCTTCCATTGCCGGTAAAAAAGAAGTTTGGCCTTCGCTTCATTGCCATGCCGCCCTTTGTGCAGCAGCTAAACGTAGCGGGGATGCATGATAATACCCTTATCAAAGCCCTTCAAAAAGAGGTATTGCAGTTCTCCCCACTTATTCAATTTTCTACAGGCTCCAAAGGGCTATTCCCCGAGACCCAAGCTGTAAAGCGTACCAACTACATCCTTCCGCTCAATAGACCCTATGAAGCAATATTGGACAAATACACCTCCCCCTGCCGGAAAAACCTTGCGAAAGCTGCGAGGAGAGGTTGTCGGCTCTGCCAGGATATATCTACTAATGACGTAGCCAAGTTTTATAGCAATGCTTATAGCAGTCGCTCGTCCTATACGGGAAAACACCTCAGCGCTATAAAGCAACTGCTCGATTATGCCAAAGCTCAAGGCCAGTGTACTGTGGCTGGTGTGCGCGATAGCGAGGGGGTGCTGGTGTATGCAGGGTCCTTGTTGGATGATGGGCGACGGCTGTATTACATTCTCGGTGCTCCTGATGAAAAAGGCCGCGAAATGCGCGCTACGTATTTTTTTATCGATCGTATGATCCAACGGTTTGCCGGACAGCGAGCGCTGTTCGACTTTGAAGGGTCGGATATACCTGCCGTTGCTCAGTTCTATAAGTCATTTTCTCCTGAAGCGGAACATTATTTCCGGTTTTATATCAACCGCTACCCCTTTCCCCTGAAGAAGCTAATTGATAAAAGATTGGGGTATTGATGGTTCATTAGATTATTGATTGATTTCCAACCGGCGAGCCGGGGAAACACACAGGTTCGCTCCTATGGACCAACAGTTGAAACCTTCATTTGTTTGTAAAAAGGAGTTGACCTTTCTGCAAAAGGAGTTGACCTTTCGTACAAAGTAGTTGTCCTTTCCGCAAAAGGAATCGACCTTTCTGCAAAAGGAGTCAGCCTTTCCATAAAAGGAATCGACCTTTCAGCAAAAGGAGTTGACCTTTCAGCAAAAGGAGTTGAGCTTTCTGCAAAAGGAATTGACCTTTCGGCAAAAGGAATTGACCTTTCGTTCAAAGGAATTGACCTTTCGGCAAAAGGAATTGACCTTCCTGCAAAAGGAGTTAGCCTTTCCGTAAAAGGAATCGACCTTTTGTTCAAAGGAGTTAGCCTTTCCGTAAAAGGAATAGCCGATTTCTACAAACTATGATAGCGGAATGCCTGAACCATTGAGATATTGAAGCCCGGCAATGGCAAAAATCTCCGATCAATATCCGGCCCTACCATACCGCGAGGTGACAAAAAATAAGAGCTCGCCCGCGGAGCTAAGCTGCAAGACCGACATTTTGTCCCAAAATATCCGCTGGCAAAGTTATTGACCTTAAATTTGAGCCATGCAGAGAGAAGGCTTTTTCAAAAAAAGAAAGACTATGAACGAACAAACATTTGATAAAGAGCAAACAAACAAGCATCAAACCGACAATCTGGCACAGGAAAATGAAGACCAGGCAGAAGACTTTTTGTCGAAGGAAATAAATTCGGACGACAGCATTCCCGGGTCACAGCACCCCTATGAGGATAATGCAGAGGGGAACGATACGAGCAAAATAGAAGCAGAGCTTGCAGAAGCAAAAGATAAATACCTGAGGCTGGTTGCCGAGTTTGACAACTTTAGAAGACGTACAGCAAAAGAGCGTACCGAACTGAGCCAGACTGCCGGCCGCGATATTATCCAGTCGCTGCTAGTAGTGCTGGACGATACCGACCGCGCTGCCAAACAAATGGAGGCCTCAACGGATATTGAGCAAATAAGAGAGGGTATTTCATTAGTATTCAATAAATTGCATGCAACACTGCATAACAGGGGACTAAGAAAGATGGAATGTATGCATCAGCCTTTCGATACCGATCTTCATGAAGCGATCACAGAGATTCCGGCACCTACGCCGGACCTCGTGGGGAAGGTGATCGATGTGGTAGAGCCGGGCTATTACCTGAATGATAAGATCATCCGTCATGCAAAAGTGATAGTTGGGAAGTAGAACAATTTGATAATTTGATGATTTGATAATGATGCCCGTATGGTTGGATTATGCCGGGCAGGGAGAGAAGGGATTATCAAATTACCAAATTATCAAATCAAACAAAGTCGATGATGAGGGATTAATAATGCCACAACAAGGGGCCATTATCAAATCATCAAATCATCAAATCATCAAATTAAACAGATGTCAAAAAGAGATTATTACGAAGTACTAGGGGTTTCTAAAACGGCAAGTGCTGATGAGATCAAAAAAGCATACCGCAAAATAGCGTTGCAATTTCACCCGGACAGGAACCCGGGAGATAAGGACTCGGAGGAAAAGTTTAAAGAAGCAGCCGAAGCATATGATGTGCTGAGCAATGCCGATAAGAGAGCGCAGTACGACCGGTTTGGCCATGCAGGCGTAGGCGGAGCCAGCGGCGGTGGCGGTGGCTTTGGCGGCATGCGGATGGAAGACATCTTTCAGAACTTTGGTGATATTTTCGGAGATGACGTGTTCGGAAGCTTCTTCGGAGGAAACGGTGGCAGGCAAGGCGGCCGCAGGCAAGGCTCCCGCGGTGCTAACCTGCGAGTGAAGCTAAAGATGGACTATTCCGAAATTGCTAACGGCGCCAGCAAAAAGATTAAGGTAAAGAAATACGTGGGCTGCGAAGTATGCCATGGAAGCGGTGCAAAAGACAAGAGTTCTATACAAACCTGTGGTACCTGTGGTGGCAGCGGCCAGGTACGCCGTGTTTCGAACACCTTCCTCGGCCAGATGCAGACCGTAACTACCTGCCCCACCTGCAATGGTGAAGGCACACAGATCACTGCCAAGTGCGGTAACTGTAAAGGCGAAGGAAGAGTGTATGGTGAAGAGACTTTGACGCTCGACCTTCCGGCAGGTGTACAGGAAGGCATGCAGTTAAGCATGAGCGGAAAGGGAAATGCGGGTGAAAGAGGCGGTCCTGCTGGAGATCTGCTAATATTAATAGAAGAAGAAAAACATCCTACGCTGAAGCGCCACGATTTGGATGTTGTTTATCAACTTCATATCTCGTTTCCTGAAGTGGTGCTCGGCACAAGTGTAGAAGTACCTACTATAGACGGAAAGGCGAAGATCAAGATACCGGCGGGCACACAGAGCGGAAAGATCTTCCGGCTGAAAGGCAAAGGTTTTCCTGCGTTTCAGAGCTATGAGAAGGGAGATGAGCTGGTGGAAGTGAATGTTTGGTCGCCACAGCATCTTTCTGCAGAAGAGAAGGAAATGCTGGAGCAGCTAAAAGACTCGCCCAACTTTGCACCGGGGGCCAATGCCGCGAATCTGAAAGAAGACAGGAGTTTTTTTGATAAAATAAAAGATGCATTCGGGGGTTGAGTTGTTTCAACTCCCTTTTTTTATTCCTTCGCGCACGAGGGTCTTTTTATTCACTGCTCCCAGCCAACGGAAATAACTGCTGCCACGTCTTGTATTAAAACGAATGTTTTAATACTTTTATAAGGCCTAAGCTATTTCGAAATGAAACACCTTTACTTACTGTTGTGCTTACTTGCATTCACTTCTTTTTCTACACAAGCACAATTACTCCCGCCTGATCAGCCTGAACAGGATGCCTGTAATGCGCTCCAAATCTGCGGCAACTTCACGTCGCCATATAGTTATCAAGGCAACGGTACTATTCTTGATTTACCTACCACGGATTGCGGCGATGGGGAAGCCAACAGTGTATGGTTTAAATTAGTTGTAAACACAGGCGGCATAATTGTTTTTACCATAACGCCTTTCACCAGCACTGACGACTATGACTTCGCAATTGTTGACATTACTAATGGAAATTGTAATTCCTTGTCTATATCTGACGTCATAAGGTGTAATTTCAATAACAACTCTCCAGTTTTCAATGGAGGTGTTTTAGGGCTAAATACCACATCTACATCTACGTCTACATTCGCCGGTGCAACAGGGGGTTCTTATCTCCAACAGATAACTGCCAATCCTGGAGACGTTTATTTGATCATGATCAACAACTTTGGCTCTCCAGGCCCGGGTGGCGTCTATCTACCGAGCGCGGGCTTTACCCTCGACTTCACAGGAACTACTGCAACATTCAACGGCCCAAGCCCGACCATGGTTGGTCTTGTTCCTTCCTGCAATAGTGCACAACAACTGACATTGATCATGAGTGAAAATATACTTTGTAATTCCATTGAGCCTGGCGGTTCGGATTTTACAGTAACAGGAGGATCTGGTGGCACTCTGTCATCGGCTGTCGGTGTTAACTGTAGCGGCACATCAGGCTATACAGATAAAATTTTGTTGAATTTTTCTTCGCCACTTCCAGCCGGCACTTATAACCTTGTCGCACAAACCGGCTCCGACGGCAACACTCTGCTCAATACGTGCTCGCACCCTTTGGTGTTGCCTGCTTCTTTATCGTTCATTGTACCCCCTTATGTGCCCCCTGCATTTGTTTCTATTGAGCCACCGAGCTGCAGCGAGATCAAAATAAAGATGGCTACACGGGTACGATGCGATTCCATAGCAAAAGACGGGTCAGACTTCAGCATCAGCGGCCCACAAGCATCAAGCGTTATTGCCGCTTACGGTACCGGTTGCGATAGCCTCAATTTCACCGACACTGTTGTCTTGTTACTGCAATCACCATTGCACACAGACGGCACTTATACCGTCACGGCTAAGAACGGAACGGATGGCAATACGCAAATGGATAGCTGCGGTTTGCACCAGGCTGTAGGCGATGCCATTTCTTTCAGCCTCAACTCTTACGATGGTCAGGTGGTGGCTACTCCGGATACACTGCTCTGTAACGCTCAATACCTGCAGCTGGGAGCAAACAACTTTAGTCC
>DATJDP010000112.1:0-17871 GCA_035497355.1 Flavipsychrobacter sp. | reverse complement strand
GTCGCTGGTCCACCAGATCCGGGCGCAGCACAACGACGAACAGAAGGTGCCCTTGTTGTTGTAAAGCATGAGAAAGCCGCAACGCAAACCATTCTGCCCCCCCTGCTACCAATGTTTCTGTAACGGTAAATATCTTCAATGGAAGGAAAACTTTAGTGCGAGTGCAGTTGTTTCTTTCTCCGTGCTCTGAGGTAGTAGAAAAGTGTCCGGTAATTGTCTAAAAAGAACGGGGCTTTCGTGAGCGCTGTACGGAGCAGGTCTTTAGCGTTTATCAGATTACCATGGTCTATCTGAATGCAAGCAAACTTTCTGATCTTATCCGCCATATAATTGCGATCGCGAAGCATCGACTGTTCCAGCTTCGCCATCCCTGCTGTATCATTGCTCATAAGAAAATCTGTGCCTGTTTCTATTCGCTGCGCCTTTAGCCTATCGTAGATATCCTGAGAAATAAGCTTGGTTAATGCTCTCTTTTCTGTCAGATCAATACTTCTGTGATCACTGTTGGGACGCACCCATACATGATACAAAGGCTCATCTAAATAGTACCCTTTGAACCTGGCAAGAATATCGAGGATGAAATACCGGTCGTAGCTGGTGATCCGCTCAAAATAAGGGTGGAACCCCGGAATATCTTTCAATATGGACCTGCGAAACATAATCGTGGCAGGAGCCCAGCTTTCGTCGTCTTTTGCCTCAATAACTCCGTTATAGTTTCTCGGATTGCGGTAGGAAGGCTCTAATGAAGAATGAAAATAGCAGTCAGTCACACACAGTCCTACGTCATACTTATCTAATATGGCCGCCTGCTTTTCTGCTCTGGTAACATCGGACCAATCATCTGCATCCATTATCATGATGTAGTCACCCTTTGCTTCAAAAAACATCCTGTTATAACACTTGATCAGTCCCTGGTTCACTTCATTAATGAGCACTTTAATCCGACTGTCTTTCGCAGCATATTCATTAATAATTTCCACAGAACGGTCGGATGACCCATTATCGCAAATAATAATTTCGATGTTTGGATAGGTTTGGGAAGTAACGGAATCAAGACACTTAGGAAGGAATTCTTCGCAATTGTAATTCGGTACTACAATGGATACAAGTTTCATAAAACGCAATTAGGAGGCAAACCAAAACTTCGGTTTGTACAAGATATTACTATTTAGTCGCAAGATAATGTAGTATTCAGGAAAAGCGGGATGCAGTTTTTCAGGTTAACGGTGCCATCACAAAGCGATAACAGAGGGTTAACGACTATAGTGGCAGGACTGTAATGACTAGAATCAGTTCAACCTGCTCCAAAGCCGCAATAGCGGATGAGTGGGCTTTTTTACCATATTAATGTCAGTTTATGCTAAGGGCGGAAAAGACAAATCAGGGGTGGTTCATGTGAAGAGGGGTGGTTCAACGTTGAAGCGCTTTGTGAATGTGGAATAAATCTGTCGTCTCACTTCAGTACTGCTTTTGATGTATGTTTTACAGTTGAAAAATAGCACCTGTGCTCCGCTTTTACAAAGCGCTATGCTATAGGCCGTTTACGAGTTCTCGGGATAATTCATACCAAATTGAATGTGTGAGATATTCACCCGTTTTCTAAAACTGTCGAACGGATGCTTATCCGAAAACTCATATACTCCTTTTTTCCCATTCTGCCCCTCGTTCCTTTTTTATATCAATGACGAAATAGTATGTCCTGGCCGTGTCATCACTGAAATGTTGCTTTAAAATTATATAACTGTTGTTGTATCCAACGGCATAAACATAGTTACTAACGAGAACGGCAAAGCAACCAGAGCAATCTTTTATTGGCTTCGCGATGATTCTATTTTGCACTAAATCATTCCAGCCAACCGTATATTCGGTTACTATTTGTTCATGGCTGCTTTTGTCAAACCATGCACAAGTTGATATAGTTACTATTGCTATCAAAAATATTGCAAGAATTGTCTTAAAATGAGTACTCTCCGATTTATTGCGTGTAACGTTTTTGCACATCTGGTTAGGAGCCGTAGGTACGCCTAAGGGTATCTTTTATTCGTTCAGGTAGCCTTTTTTGGTAGTCCTGAACTTCCTTTTGGAAGTCCTAAACTACTTTTCCGAAATCCTAAATTAAGTTCCGGCAACAGCAACAGCACTTTCACATCAACCAATATGCAAAACGGATGTAATAAGGTTTTAATTGCCGGATACAAGACGCTTCCGACGTGTGACAGACAATTGTTGTTGCTAAAATATAACTCCCCGTATTGTAGCCAGTTTTGAGCTGGATCATTGTAATGTTCCCATGCTTCAGCGGGACTGCGGCTGACTTGTTACTGATACTCCCCTTAACGCATGGATTACCTGATCCGAGCTTCTAAAGCCTGTTTTTACATTCCTGAAAGTGAAGAAACCTCTGACGAAAGCTCGTTTATGACACCGAGCAAGCGAAATCTCTTTTCGCGTGCTTGGTTACCTTAAACGAACAAGCGAAATCTCCTTTCGCGTGTTTGGTTGCCTTAACCGAACAAGCAAAATCTCCTTTCGCGTGTTTGGTCGTCTCAAACGAACAGGCGAAACCACTTTTCGCGTGTTTGGTCGTCTCAAACGAACAGGCGAAACCACTTTTCGCGTGTTTGGTTGTCTTAAACGAACAGGCGAAATCACTTTTCGCGTGTTCGGTTGTCTTAAACGAACAGGCGAAACCACTTTTCGCTTGTTTGGACGTCTCAAACGAACAGGCGAAATCACTTTTCGCTTGTTCGGCTGAGACATATGAGTGTTTGTCTCAGGAAAGGCCTTACTATACAAAGGAAGGTGACATTTCATCTTCTCATTTATGAATCACTACGGACCACGACGAGCATGAATATCTGTGGTCTGTCTGTTTTTCGTAAACACAGGAATGCGTTGACTGGTGGACGCTTTCTTCTGTGAAGAAACTGTAGATGGCGGATATATGAACAAGTGGACGCTTGCGAATAATAGGTCTGATCGGGATGCTCAAACTAGTGTAGATGCAGCTACACGTAGGGGCAGACTTGTGTGTCTGCCCCAATGATAACACCAACCATCGGAATACATTCACCGGTGTGGACTTTCTTCTCCGAAGAAATAGTAGATGGCAGATGAGGGATAACGCGAAAAAAGATTGCTTTGGGCATGTCCGGGCAATGACGAAGTTCAGGAAAAGCAATACAGGAAGACTATACTTCGATTGCCCGATATGATTTCTTTGGGTAATAAACGCTTTCCAAATGGTTAGCAATTTTTTGAATGAGTTTCTCAGTTTGATAATTGTCAAGGTTATGTTTCCCGTTCAGGCCTGTTTCTCTCCCTTTGTCATAGTCATTAACAGCCAGCAGTATCTTTTCCTTAATCGCATGCTTATCTCGTATCGGTACCACCCATGCACCTTCTGTCGAGTGATTAAGCAGTTCGCCGGAACCACAATTTTCTGTAATAATTACGGGAATACCATAGTGAGCAGCTTCAAGAGCCGTATAAGGACCGCCATCAATAAGACTTGGGACAACGAAAAGATCAAGGCTTTTCATAAACACAGATACGTCGGGTATTTTCCCCACAAAATGAACCTGCTCCAGCCTGCCAAACTTTTTAAGGATGTAAGCACGCACCGATTCATCAAGATTCCCTGCAATATAAAGCTGCAACGATGGGCTTGTCTTTTCTTTGAGCACCAGCTCCCATGCTTCCAGCAGATAATGAAGCCCTTTTAGCAAAACCGTATGTGCCAGATATCCGATCTTAAACACCTGGGGCTTTCCCTTATCGGGTAAAGCCGGGTGGGCTTCCATTTCCGGCTTCACATGGCCGTCAATATGTGTTATGCACCCTTCTATCGGAGCGCTCAAATAAGACTTATGTACAGTAGGATAGGTTGCTATCACCTCATCCACATATCGCATCGCATCATTGTAATGTCTCAATCGAGGCCCATAGGTGTAGGCATCTTCTATCTTCAATTCGAGCTTGCTGGCCTCCTCTGTTACCAGTCTATAGATATAATTATCCTCAGGATTGGCAGGCGTATAGACGATCTTAATCCCTTTCTCTTTTGCCTTTCTGAATGTTCGCTTCATATGCGCATTCGTTGTGAAAAGAACCTTTATCGAATCATCTATATGAAGTGAGCACAATTTATCGAAAATGATCTCCTGAAGATGCCGAAACTTCCCGGGGTGCAATCGCAAATACCTGTTCAACCTATTAAGCAGAAACAGGTAATAGCGTGCAAAGAGCGAAACAGCAACACAGGGAAAAACCGTTTCAAACTTCCCTTTCGAATGAACGATAAAATACTTCAGCAAGCCACGCGTAAATAACTCCTGAGCGAGAAAAAAACCAAGTCGGCCCATGCCTGCTGCGCTCGTTCTGGTGAGCGATTGAAAGGAAATGATGATGATATTGGAGTTAGACATTTCTGAATCCGGGTTTTATTAGGATGTTAGGCAACTAAGAGCCCAATAGCTTAGATAAACTCATGTACTCAAGTTTGTACTTTCCTATATACGAGAGAAACTCTTCCAGTATATTTTTCATGCTCTTTTTCGGGTCATAAGTTGTAGGATAATCCATTTCGACATAATGGGTTGAAAGAACGAAATCTCCGTCGAATCTTCTGACTTCCTCAAACTTCCTTATCAACGCTTTCAGCTCCGTATCCGGCTGTAGAGGATAGTGGTATGGGATTTCAGCATGGTTGCCAAAATGAAGTACATAAGGATAGTCGAATGCTGAGTAGCGTAACTTAAAAACTGCCTGTTTCGTAAGGTTGATCAGGCCACGATAGTCCTTTTGCTTTTTATAAAAACTGATACCGCCGCCACAAATATTCAGTCCCGATCTGATTACGGCCTCATACCCTTTTAGAGAAAGCAGGTTTTGCGGTGGCGTAAATACTGAAATTTTATAGTCCAGTAGCTCATTCAGATGAGCCACCTCGGTGCTGATGTCTTGCGAAAGATCCCGATTGGTATAGAATTCAGCGCCACGCACATAATTAGCGGTTACCTCTCCCGGTAAGGTATCATCTTCGTTTCTGTGATACTTTGCATGAAAGCCAACGTCGAGTTTCCCTGCTTTAATTTTTTCCTTCAAAAAATCGACGAGGCCGTTGTTCTGTTCGATAGGATAAACGGTGTTATCTCTTTCCCATGCCTGCCAGTCAGTAGTCTGTTTTTCCCTATAGATATGATGCACCCAGTGTGCCCAGTTGCCCTTCACTTTAGAGATAAGGCATAACGTCGGCGGCAGGATGTCCCATATATTCCGGTAGCAGCTTTCGAGCGCTTCCGGACTGGTAAAAAAGTTAGTATCATCGTCTCTTAGGGCGAATCGCATGGCTTGAGAATCTTATTTAAAAACGCTTTGTCTGATATAGTATAAGAAAGTCTTGTACGTCTCCGGAGAAACGGCATTCAGAGCCAGCGACTTTCTGAGCAATGCTTTTGCCTGGGTGAAGTTATTTTTGTCAATTGCTTTTGCGGCCCATGTCCTATACTTTGTCGCCATGAGGGTCTTATTAGAAAGCAGTTCGTCTTCATAGGAGCGCATTTTGTTTTCATCACCCTGCTCAAGCCAGTCGGTCTTTTCGTGAAGTTGTTGTTGCCGAAGCTTATTCAATATTTCCGTAACTATGAGCTTTCTATTACTGTCTAGTACGTTTGTAATGGAGTCCGGATTGATGCGGTAATGATAAAGGATGTCTTTTATAAAGTAAACCGGGTATTTCGAGTTAACACGCAACACCCAATAGTGGTCATCGCCAAAAATGCCTGAAAAATATTCTGAAAACAGCCCGAATTCTCCTACTAGCTCTCTACGAAACATCAGTCCCGGAAACCAGAAGGGATACTCCTCCACAGGATGATCTACTACAAAATCCTTTTCATACTTTTTTGCTGCCAGTGGTTGATCATTTAGATCAATCTGGCAATAATTGCTTCCGCAGAGGTTAATATCCGGATGCTTTTCAAACACTGCTACCTGCCTTTCCAGCCGTTGTGGTGAGCAGGTATCATCTGCATCAAGCTGGGTGAGCAACTCTCCTGTAGCAAGGGTGAAAGCGAAGTTCTTATTACGTAAGTATCCGATATTCTGATCTTGCTGATAAAGCGTAACCCTGGGGTCAGAAAGATAGGGTTGGATGAGGGCGATGGTATTATCTGTAGATCTGTCGTCGCAGATGATCAGCTCCCAGTCAGTCCAGGTTTGGGCAAGCACACTTTCCACAGCCCGCTCAATGAACTGGGAAACGTTGTAAGCACACATGATAATACTGACCTTCATCTCAGATAGTTTCTACTGCAAATATGATTGGAAGCGTTTCGCTTTACAATATTTCTCTTTCATTAACCATTTGTTTGCAGTCTTCTCCGATGGCTAATGCCGCAAGATCCCTAATAAATGGCTCCTTATCGTATGCTGCAAGCACGTGATGGGCATACGCGCCCATTTGTTCTGTCTTTTCCTGATGTTCGTAAGCTTCTAAAATTCTCTCTCTTATTGCCTCAGCATTCCGGTTGGGAACAATCCAGCCGCTTTTACCTTCTTCTATAATGTCTTTTGTCCCGCAATTTTCACTGATGATCACCGGCAAGCGGCTGTTCATTGCTTCCAGCACAGAGACTGGCGCCCCATCTATAATGCTTGACAAGACGTAAAGGGACTTGTCGCTAAAGAATTTCGGCACGTCGGTGATCAAGCCATGATAAAACACATTTTTCAGATGAGAATATTCTGTGTCAATGAGATGCTGAACATTCCTATCTATGATACCGCCAATATGAAGCTCCATGTCATAACCGTCCAATTCTTTCCACGCTTCCAAAACATATTGAAGGCCCTTCAACAATACGGTATAAGCCAGAAAAGCGACCTTAAACTTTCCTTTGGATCTTCGGATTGGCTCCTCACTTAATTCCGGCTTCAGATAACCTCTCATGCTTATGATCTTATCCTGAAATCCTGCATTGCTATAACTACTTTCCATCACGGAGGAGTAGGTAACTATTTTATCTATAAGCGGAACCGATTTGTTATAATAATTCAGCCTGCGGTAATAAGTGTAGGGGTCGTCGCCAGTGATGTTGTACCTGGCATTCTCTTCCTTTACGAGTGTGGCAATGAAATTGTCTTCAGGATTCCCAGGAATAAAGTATATCGGTATTCCAAGCCGCCTTGCTTTCTTGAAAGTGCGGAACAAATAAGGAGTGGTTACAATAAGTTTCGTTACCGAAGAATGCAAATGGTTGGAGCAAAATCTGTCATAAAGCAACTCCTGAACATATCGAGAGATATGTGCAGGTAACCCAATACGTTTGCTTATACTGTTAAGGACAAACAAGTAGTATCTGGACCAGGAGCTTACTGGCTTTGAACGGAAGGGAGTTCTGAATTTCCCTTTTGAAGAAATGATAAACGAATCGAGCGCATTTCTTTCATCCAGCTTTGCTGAAAGAAGGTAACCAAGCTTAGCTATGCCTGCTGCGGTATGCTTATTCAACGACTGAAAGGAAGCAACGACAATTTTTTCTTTTTCCATACGCGGGCATGCTTAACTTATAGACTGTACAAGCTCATGGTAAGAAAAAGTATCGCTCACATTACCATTTTCGATTTGGTATATCTTCTCACAAAAACGAAGTGATGTATGACGGTGTGCGATAATAATAATAGTTAGATTTTCCTTTCCTAATTCATTAATCGCATCGGTGATCTCTTCTTCCGTCTTGGTATCGAGTGCAGAGGTTGCTTCGTCAAACACCAGTACTTGCGCACCCTTATAAATAGCGCGGGCTATGGCAATTCTCTGCTTTTGTCCGCCGGAAAGGTTATTTCCTCTTTCGCTTAGTACCGTGCGCTCGCCTTCAGGAAGTTCTGCAACAAGTGAATTAAGACTTGACATCTTTATGGCATGTTGCAGTCTCGGATAATCGATTACGTCCGGCGTTTCTCCGAGTGCGATATTTTCGGCCAGAGAGGCGTTCAGTATAAATGCATCCTGCCTTACATAACCTACGATTTTCCACCAGTTCTTAAGATTAGCACCATTCAAAGGAGCTTTATCAATAAAAATACGGCCGGACGTTGGAGATAGAAAACCAAGTATATTATTAATAAGGGTAGATTTACCTGTGCCCGACTTGCCGACAATTCCAATCTTCTCGCCCTTATTGATAACGAGATTGCAGTCATTCAGCACATTTCTGCTTGTTCCTGCATAACGGAACGAAACATGATCGAAGGTGATCTTTTCCTGAAACGAAATCGGTAATAGTGCTTTATTATCTTCCTCTTCTACCTCTTCCGGCATAAAATCCTCATCCTCAAGTACAAATTCAGTAGCATTTACATTGTTCATAGCAATGATAAAGCGGTTCACGGAAGGGATACTACGGTAAGCGATCACAGAAAAAAGGGTGATTGTAGTGACAATATTGTTGATGTCTTTAATGACATACACCCCATACAGGAGGATAATAATGATACAGAGAAAAATGGCTATTTCAATGAGCCGCGTAGGCACAAACAATGTGAAATCGACTTTTGATTGCAGTTTGCTGTATACTCCGGCTGTTTCATTAAAACGTTTCTTAAAGTTATTTTCAGTTCCTGCGATCTTTATATCTGTATATCCGAAGACCATTTCCTGGGCGTTCGCATAGAGCTTGATGAACTGGTTGTTCTTTTCATGACCAGCCGTTTTAATCATTCCCTTTACACGGTAATAAAAAAGGCCAACAGTTGGCATTAAAACGGCGATCAGCAATAGAAAGAGATGCCAGTTCCACAAGCAAACTATAAGCGCGGTAAGCGCAAAAACGATCGCCTCGTTAATTACGATCATTACAGAGATGGCCATGTTGCTACAAAGCATAGCTTGCATCTGGGTCACCTTATTCACCCATGTATTCGAAGATTCATCCTGGATCTCAGTTAATGATTTTTTGTACACCTTGTTCAGCACATTCTCTGTAGAAGTGGTGAACATATTTCGTACAAATTTTACCTGCAGATAATTGATATAAAGTCCGAAGAGGTTTTTGACAATAATGAGCAAAAAGAAGACAGCAACTGTATAGAGCAGCAAATGCTCTTTAGTCAAAGAAGCCGTAAAGGGGAAAAAGGCAATAAACTTTTGGTGGAATGTCGGTGAAAGCACAAGCCCAACGATCGGTATCACCATTCCCAGACCGATCAAGTCGCCCAGCGAGCTTACAAAGGTTGACACGATCAGCCAGACAAATTTTGACTTTTGCTTTTTGTTGAGAATGGCATATAGCCTTTTTAAGGCGAGGAAAACATTGTTTCGTCTATCGCTTTTCACAGTTTCAGTTTTCATTACTTTCTAAAGAGTTTATCTATCAACGATTTTTCCCCTTTTAATTCCTCGTCGTAATAACCACTGTTATATTGATAGCCATAGCTTCCGCCATAACCATAACCGTATTTTCTCAAATATTCTACTCCATTGAATACAATCGCCGCATTTCTGATCTTCCGTTCTTTATACAAGGTGTCGAACAGGCGAATTTGCTCTTTCATGGTGTACGACTGGCGTACAATGAACAGGTTTATATCGGAGTATTGTGATAGTATCAGAGCGTCAGACACCAATCCGATTGGCGCTGTGTCCATAATGATGATATCAAACATTTCCTGCAACTCTTCAATAAGCTGCTGTGTTGTTGGTAATACTAACAGCTCTCCCGGATTTGGTGGTATCGGTCCGCAATTAGCAATATATAGGTTTTCATGAACGCCAGACGCTTTGATAACCTTTTCGATACCAGAAATGCCTGCGAGATAAGAGCTGATTCCACCTTCATTGTGTAAGCCGAGATAGCTTGACAGCTTCGGTTTGCGCAAATCAAACTCCATGATCACAACACGCTTTTTGGCAAGAGTCATGGTAATACCAAGGTTAAGCGAGACAAATGTCTTTCCCTCACCACTCATGCTTGAAGTGACTAAATAGCTTTTCTTATGCCCGGCGGCGGACATAAACTCCAGGTTTGCCCGGATCAGGCGAAATTGTTCTGCTATTCCGGTGCGGATGTGCGGACCTACTACAATTTGCTTCTTATCGCTGTTAGGAGAACGGGCGATAGAACCGATTACCGGGAGTGTCGTCAACGCTTCAATGTCTTTTTCGTTGATGACCTTGTTATTCAGCATCACGCGACCAATAATAATTCCGCCGGGAAGCATTAACCCCAGCAGTACCACCATGGCGTATATACTCTTCTTTACAGGCTTTATTGGCTGATCTTCTGCATAAGGAGCTACGACAACCTTCGATTTATTCGCCGCTGCATACTGGGCGATATCATTTTCCACCCCACGCTGATACAGGTACAAGTAAACGCCCTGAATCAAAGGATATTCACGTTTTGTATTATTAATGCTCCTCTCTGCAGCCGGTATGGACGCCATACTTGCATTGTACCGGCTTATATTCTGACCCGCGTTCTGAATATTCATATTCAGATTGTCAATAACGCGGTCACAGGCATCAGCTATATTTTTCCGAAGGGCAGCAATGTCGTTCTTTGCTTTGATCAAAGACGGGTGCATGGGGGCGGTATTGCGCTCCAGCAGTTCTTTTTTCTGAACAAGGGTATTGTATTCACCGATGAGCGCTGCTATTACCGGGTCGGTAAGGCTTACTCCTGCCATCACTTCATACCGGCTACCTACGCCCTCAAGTATATCTTCCTTCAGACTTTGAACAGCTTGTTTCTGAAAGATCAGTTGCTGTATTTTTTCCTGCTGGGCAGACTTCTCAGCCATGATACTTGAGGCCTGGGTCTTTATATCGATGATCTTATTCTCCGTCTTTATTTGTTCTTCTACAGAGTCGCGTGACTGAAGCTCTGCTATCAGGTTCGCTTTCTGCAGGTCGATAAATTCTCTTGTCTTTTCTGCTGAAAGATTAAGGTCTTCAAGCTCTTTCTTTCTGTAGTAATAGATAAGAACATTCAAAAAATCAACGCCACGCTGACGAATATTATCTGTGTAGGAAAGATCCAGTAAACTGGTACGGCCATCACTTACATTTACCTTAAACAGACTTTGAGCGCGTCCAACAGCTGCTCTCAGCGGCATTACGCGAACTATTATTTCTGTCTGGTCTGTAAGGTATCCTCGATTAACATTAGCGCCTTTGGTGTAAAGTATCTTAAATGTACCATAGGGCCGTTTGATCCACTTATCAAACAATACCCTGCTCTTTATTTCTCCTTCGTTAAACTCAAAAAGCCCGTCCACCAACTGCGTTAGCCTTATCTCCTGCATTCCGGAGCCAAGATAGCCAAGCGAATCAAACATAATTTGTATCGGAGCTTTGTCATACAGTTCATCTTCACGTACCCGTCCCTGTGCCGAATACTGTATGTTCATATCCAGCGAATCAACAGCCGTTTCTATAAGATCCTGCGACGTGAGCATGAACATCTCATTGAACAGGTTCGTATTGCCGTTAGCCATTCCACCTCCCCCATCTTGTCCGTCGCCGAGCTTGCTGAGCAGGCTCCCTACTCCCTTTTGCTGACTTTCTATTAAGAGCAAGCTTTTGATGGAATACCACGGGGTGGTGTAACGCAGATATAAAAAGCCAATAGTGAACGTAACAATAAGAGACAAAACAAACCAGTACCATTTACTTAGTACAGAGCCTAGTATTCGTTTGAAATCAAACCCGGAATTTATCTGCCTTAGCTTATCGGATATCTGGTTATTTTCCATGCAGCTTTTTAGAGCTTCGGTTTATCTATTTCGTTAATTGAGTTATGCCATAAATCGCAAGAAGCGTGGACATCAATGTAGAGATAGTTGGGAGATAGAATTTAAAGAATTCGTTTCCTTCCTGACGGCGGATGCGTGCAGGTTCTACATAAACAATATCGTTTTGCTTCAGGTAGAAGTAAGGACTGGTAAATACTTGTATGCTATTGAGGTCAAGGTGTGCAAATTCTCTAACACCTTCATTTTCTCTTACTACAAGCACATTGTCCTTCCTGCCTGTTATCGGAATATCGCCGGCGGCGGCAATGGCGTCTATGATATTTATTTTATGGTTGGGTGCTGTTATAGTGCCCGGATGACCCACTTCCCCGAGAATCGTAATTTTATAATTGATGATCCTTATTTCCACCACCGGCTCCCTGATAATGCTTCTCAGTTTGTTTGCCAATACATCCTTTGCCTGGCGTATAGTAAGATCTCCCAGTTTTACTTTCCCTAAAAAGGGATAATCGATATAGCCGGAAGCATCTACGAGAAAACCATTACCGCTTGAAACGCCTCCTGATAATGTTGATGATTCTGCATAGGGCGTACCGCCTGAATTGAATATAGCAACGGTAGTATTTCCTTTGTCTTCTACTATAGAACTGGGAGAGGTAACGCTAATGGCAAGGATATCGTCTGACTGAATGATCGCTTCCTTGATTTTATCAATTTTCTGTGTGATGACAGTTGGGTCAACCGGCGTATTATCCTTAAAATAGATACTCTTTTTAGGGCCGGCACATGAGGCAGCAAAAAGAAGCACTATGACACTTATGGGGGTAAGTATCTTTTGCATGGGTGTGTGAATGATTAATGAGCTAATAGAAAATCGCATATTGTTCAATTAAGCATCGATTTGAAACTGAATTATTTCAGTCCCAAAGCAGTGCTCCGTCCTCTTCCCTCATACAGTAATGAAACTCTCGCAAAATAAGCTGAAAAGCTGATAATATCTATATTAGCGGCTATGTATGGATATATTTATCAACAGCTTATCCACGTATAAAAATTACTGTAGTAACAACGGTAATTTTAATCACCGAATGCACGGCAAAAATGAGAAGGAACGGTCAAACTTGTTACTAACGGATTGTTATTGCAGTTACGGTGCAAGGCGGCTCTTCTGCCATTCGCCTTCACTTTTGGTAAATACAAGGCGATCGTGCATTCTGCTACTTCTTCCCTGCCAGAATTCTACTCTGTCAGGGACAACACAATAGCCACCCCAGTATGGCGGTCGGGGGATGATGCTGCCAGAAAACTGTTGTTGATACTTTTTGTAATTATCGTCAAGAAGCGTCCTGTCATTTATAACCTGGCTTTGTGGAGATGACCAGGCTCCTATACGGCTACCTTCAGGGCGGGAGTTGAAGTAATGATCACTATCCTCTTCCGAAACTTTCTCAACAATGCCCTCCACTCTTACCTGCCGCTCCAGCTCCTGCCAGAAAAAGACCAGTGCCGCATTCGGATTAACCTCAAGATCGTGTCCTTTTGCACTTTGATAGTTAGTGTAAAAAACAAAGCCTTTCTCGTCGAGTCCTTTCAGTAATACGATACGTGCATGGGGATTATGACGCTCATCAACAGTGGCCAGCACCATCGCGTTTACTTCCGGTACGTCCGCCGCCTGGGCTTCAATAAACCACTTGCCAAAAAAAGCCAGAGGATCGGTTCCGACTGCCGCGTCATCAAGCGCAGCAAGCTGATAGTCCTTGCGTATGGCGGCAATATGGCGGCTGGTAAGCGTCAAAAAAAGAGGCTATTTTTCGGAACGCGGTGTGAGATACTTCGCCATTACGTAAATGAGCGCTATCGCCATCAGGAAGATAAAGGTGTAGGCAAGAATACCGCCAATGTGGTATTGAACTGCATCAAAAAAAGCATTCAGTAATAAACCTTTCATTTCAGAAGATATATTTGCAGCGCAAGATAAAACAAAGCAGCCAAACCCGCTACTGTAATTTGCCGTTTTTTGTCGCTATTTTTCGAACTTATACCACTTGCTGGGGATGCTTCTTCGACACGTACCTTTTCTGAAAGCTGTGCTATGGTATGCACTTACTGCCTTCGGCGGACCGCAGGGCCATATCGGCATGATGGTTAAAACCTTCGTTCAGAAGCGACATGATGTAACAGAGGAAGAACTGATCGAATACAATGCATTCTGCCAGATGCTGCCGGGGCCTTCATCCACACAAACGGTAATCCTAATAGCAATGAAGAGGGGCGGCATACCACTGGCCATCTTAACACTGCTGCTATGGGTTTTTCCCGCGGCCATTATCATGGGAGCGTTCTCCTTTATCATCTATTATCTAAACGCTAAGGACATACAGACCAATCTGTTCATGTACATCCAGCCGATGTCCGTGGGTTTTATTGCTTATGCGGCAGCACGCATGATGAAGGTGAGCGTGAAGCACTTTGCAACCTGGGCGATAATGATCGGTGCTGCGATCGCCACCGCCACTATCCGTTCCCCATGGGTGTTCCCTGTTCTTCTCATTTTAGCGGGAACGATCAGCAATTTCAGCAACAAACGGATACCGGACGCCAAAGAGAAACCAAAGCCTATCCGATGGGTAAACCTATGGTTGTTTGCCGTTGTTTTTATCGTTGCCGGTGTGCTGTCAGAGATAGCACGGAGCCACAACTGGGAACACAAGATTGCCTTCAACCTTTTTGAAAACTTCTACCGTTTTGGCGCTATCGTGTTTGGTGGCGGACAGGCGCTTTTGCCTATGATGTTATACCAGTTCGTCAACCGGCCAATGCAGTTTCACAGGCAGCCAATGCTTAGCTCAGTAGAGTTGCTGACGGGCTATGGAATGGTGCAGGCAGTGCCGGGTCCTGTATTCTCTATCTGTAGCTTCGTTGGGGGAATGATTCTGAGTCCGTACGGAATTTACTGGCAGATTATAGGGTGCATCATAGCTACAGTTGCAGTATTCCTGCCGAGCACATTATTGCTTTTCTTCCTTTTCCCGCTATATCAGAATCTGAAGCAACATGTTATCCTCTACCGTGCTTTGGAAGGAATCAACGCAGCGGTCGTGGGTATTATTCTGGCTTCCGGATTTGTTTTATTTCAGATTATGCCGTTTCAGTGGCTAAACGTCGTAGTTGTGATCATCACCTTTTCTATGCTGTGGTTCACAAGGATTCCGGCACCGCTTATTGTGCTGGGATGGCTGCTGCTGGGATGGGCAATGAACTACTAATGGTCTACTTCTCTTGCAAAAGTCCTTTAATATCACCGATCAGTTGATTAACTGATCCAATATTGGTGCCTTCATACAATCCACGAATGTGGCCTGTCCCGTCAACAAGTACAAAGCGGTCAGTATGGATAAAATCGCTTTGAATATCTGTGGTACCGGTATCGTCTGTGGCCGTTACCAGGTAGCTGTAGCGGGCCATATCATACAGTTCTTTTTTGTCCCCGGTAAGGAACATCCATTGAGAAGGGTCTGCATCAAATCGTAAAGAATATTCTTTCATTGCGGCCACGGTATCTTTCTTCGGGTCTACCGTATGAGATAAGATCATCACTCGCTTATCACCGCGAAATGCCTGGTAAACCTTGCTCATATTCTCATTCATCTTAGGGCAAATGCCTTTACAAGTAGTAAAAAAGTATTCTACCACATATGTTTTACCCTCCACATCCTTGTTTGTTACTGTCTTTCCATCCTGATTGATAAACGAAAACTGACGTACTTTATGGTCGCCCTCACCTAAAACCGGAAGTTTCTTCGGCTGCTCGCGACTGATACCGTAGTAATAAGTCATAAAAACAGCGCTTAAAAGAATGAAGAAGCTGACGAGAAAAATGGTAACTTTTTTGCTGTTCATAGTCCTTCGTTTGCGGCGCAAAGTTATCCGCTTATTGATTACCAATCCAATTTGATTTTAGCTCGCACTACTCGCCACCCGCTGGTTTGGACTGAATAATGGCAATTTTGGGGATGGCCGTTACAGGTTTTTTAGACAACTTTAGGGAAATTGGCATCTTCGAAAACAGTTTTTGGATGTACAAAAATGGTTTCTGCATGTACAGAAATGGTCTTTGCATATACAAAATTAGTTTTTGCATGTCCCAAAATGGTTTTTGCATAAGACAAAACGGTTCTTGCATGAGACAAAATGGTTTTTGCATATCACAAAATCTTTTTTGCATAAGACAAAATGGTTCTTGCATGAGACAAAATGGTTTTTGCATATCACAAATTGGCTTTTGCATATCACAAATTGGTTTTTGCATATCACAAAATCATTTTTGCATAAGACAAAATGTTTTTTGCATGTATAAAAACTACTGTGCACGTTGCAGACCAAGGCTTTATTCAACCAGCAAAAAAATAAGCGCCACAGATGTAGCGCTTCTCACAAAACAAAACAAACATTCTTAACCTACCACTTTACGGTCAGATAGTCCGCATAGCCGGTTGTATTTGCCAATACCATAAAGCCAGTTTTTGATCCGCTTAAAACTCTTGCCGGTGTCTGAAATACCTTCACGCCATTGATATAGCCATACCAATAATCATTTACCTGCTCAATCTCTACATCGTTGAAACCGGAATTGATAGCGGAACTACGCTGCCAGTCAAGAATCACATCAGGGTGATAACCCTCTTTATAAACCGCAAAATAGCCTGCTTCATCAATAAAAAAAGAATAACCGTAGCTGCTGTTCGAAGCGCCGAATATTAGCGCCATTGCATAATTCGACTTCATTCTTGTTTGAATCAGGAAATCGCGATTGAAGTTGGCACTGGTGGTCACAACAGCCTCGTGCGTGCCGCCCGTATAGGAGTAATCTACAAATTTGTATAATCCTCCCGTCACAAACGCATACGCTGAGTCTGCCGGATCATCGAAGGTCCATCCCCGATTATCAGTGGAAAACTCTTCATTGAAGACATTGAGATATCCGGTAGGCTGTGGAGTGGGATCATAATAATCATCGTCGTGTATCACACAACCGCTTCCACCAAGTAAAATCAACCCTAACAGTGACAATAAGAGGGCGTAACTTTTCATTTTCATCGGAGAACTATTTATTTGCGTTTTTAATGACATTGCTGAGCTAACAAGCAGGCCTATCAAATAACCCGCGTTAACGTTTCTTTTATATCGAAAACAAAAAACACGCCATTCTCATTATTTGGTGATATATTTTCTTCTGCAATTAGTTTTCTTACCGTTGGGGGCATTTCCTTTTTTCTCTGCGCCACATCTTTTAAATTGTGTTCTTTTCCTCTCACAAAAAAACGCTCATGTCATATCCTTACCAGATAAGATCGCAGGAACAATATCACCAGGTTTATCAAAACAGTGTTGAAAACCCCGAGGATTTCTGGGCTTCTATTGCCAGCCACTTTCTATGGAGAAGGAAATGGGATAAAGTTTTAGAATGGAATTTTAAGGCGCCGGACATAAAATGGTTCATTGGCGGGAAGCTGAATATAACAGAAAATGCGATTGACCGGCATCTCGAGTATCATGGAGATCGCCCTGCCATCATCTGGGAGGCGAACGATCCTGAAGAACATTACAGGATCTTGACCTACAAAGACCTTCACTTTAAGGTTTGTCAATTTGCGAACGTCCTGAAGAATAATGGTGTAAGGAAAGGCGACCGTGTGTGCATCTACATGGGCATGGTACCGGAACTGGCCATTGCGGTGCTCGCTTGTGCAAGGATCGGTGCCATTCATTCCGTGATATTCGGAGGGTTTAGTGCGCACAGCATTGCCGACCGCCTGCAGGACGCACATGCGGAATTTATCGTAACGGCAGATGGCGCCTTTCGCGGCGGCAAGAGCGTACCCTTGAAAGACATTGTTGATGATGCTCTGGTACAATGCAGTTTTGTAAAAAAGGTGATCGTTTTAACAAGGACGCGGACTCCAATAAGCATGATAAAGGGCCGCGATGTTTGGTGGGAAGACGAAATAAGAAAGGTAGAAACGATGGGCAATCCCGATTGTCCTGCTGAAGAAATGGATGCTGAAGACCCGCTATTCATCCTTTATACCTCCGGCTCTACAGGCAAGCCTA
>DATJDP010000111.1:0-3512 GCA_035497355.1 Flavipsychrobacter sp. | reverse complement strand
CTCTGCCTGGGCAGGGTTAGTAGCACCGATCAGCGTGCGGAAGTCGGCCACAGCGTTTTCCTTTTCGAGAATAGCGGCAATGATAGATCCGCTGCTCATGAACTCAGTAAGCTCGCCGAAGAAAGGACGCTCTTTATGAATTTCGTAAAACTTTTCAGCTTGCTGCCTGCTGATCTGTGTATATTTCATAGCCACAATGCGAAAACCCGCATTGTTAATCATCTGAAGGATATTGCCAATATGCCCGTTGCGAACAGCATCGGGTTTAATCATTGTAAAAGTGCGGTTAGTCATAACGTGTATTTTTCAGGGCGCAAAAGTAAGTCAATTTTGAGTCTTGACATTCCGAATTTTCAATTGTTGATTTTCGGGTGGAAGGCAGAAAGCGCTATCAGGTGTTTTGTTTTTAAATTAACAATAATAACTTGTGTTCGCTTCATGAAAAAAATTCTATTTCTGCTGCTGACGGTTGCACCACTCTGGGCATTCGCTGATAAGAAGGTGACAGACACACTTGTCATCAACGACAATGATCTGAGGCAGAAAATAAATAGCTCGGCGGACTTCAGTATAGATCTCGGCTTTCCTATCAACTTTTTATGCAGGTACAAGCAGGCAGACAGTGCCGTGTTCGGCTCTCCGGCGTATGATGACGGCGCGTGGGAGAAGCGAGCCCCATTTTTTGGCGAAGAGGAAGTAAAGAAAGACACTTCAGTAAAAGGCATTGGCTGGTTCCGGCTAAGGCTGCGCTTCGATTCCCTACCTTCGGAAATACCCATAGCCCTCGTTTTCAGGGGCACAGGTGCATTGCAGGCATATCTTGATGGGAAACTGCTTACTACCGTTGGGAAATTTGAGGAGAACGGGCAGCACCGATACCTTAGCTTAAACACGCAGCCCATCTTTCTTTCTATTGCCGATACCGGCGTCCATCTGCTTGCATTCCGATATGAGTATAACACTGCGAGAGAAAATGAAGACGTATGGGGGATATCAATGAAAGTAAAACCCGCCAGCTATGTTTTTCACCACGAGAGAAATACCATTATTATGGCTGCCTGGTTTCTTGTAGGCTTAGGCTCTGTTTTCCTTGCCCTGTTTGCAGTGCACTTTTTAATGTTCCTTTTCTATAGGAAGGAAGTCTCCAATCTATATTTTGCCCTTTTCACCTTAAGCGTGGCTACTTTTCTCTACTGCGCCTATCTTGCCATGATCTCGGTGAACGACATCACAGACAACCACGTTTATAGAGCGGTGCTGGGCGCAACCTGTATTATAGGAAGTACTTCACTGAGTGCATTTACCGCCGCCCTCTTTAGCAGGAAAAAACTTTTTCTTAAACTAATACTGGTATTTGGTGCCATTACTCTATGCGTTGCGCTGTTGGATCTGGATGGGAAATATGACGTAACAGATTATGTTATTTTCTCTCTATTTATCCTTTCGCTCGGATATACCATCATCAAAATAACCGTTGCTGTATTTAAAAAGGTGCCGGGTGCTTTATTGCTGGGAAGCGGCATTCTCTTCTTTCTTATATTCATGGCAACATTGATAGTAACAGCTGCCGTAACCGGCAGTATAGAACTAAACAACTGGATAGGCTTCTTATTTCTACTGGCCATTTTTAGCATCCCCTTCAGTATTTCGGCATTTCTGGCATGGCGCTTCTCCTCTACCAGCAAAAGCCTTTCGAGGCAGCTCGTGAAAGTGGAAACCCTTTCGCAGGAAAAGGAAACAATACTGGAGAATCAGAAAGCAGCTCTGGAGAAAGAGGTAGCCATTCGCACACAAGAGGTAGTAGAACAGAAACAAAAATCGGATGAGCTGCTCCTCAATATCCTTCCGGCAGAAGTAGCGGAAGAGCTAAAACTGAATGGGAAGTCAGCCGCCCATCGTTATGATGAGGTGTCTGTATTGTTTACAGACTTTGTCAACTTCACCAGGATATCAGAACAGCTTGGCGTCGAAGACCTTTTGAATGAACTCAACATCCACTTTACAGCTTTCGACAAAATAATAGAGAAGTACGGGCTGGAGAAGATCAAAACCATCGGCGATGCCTACCTTGCCGTCTGCGGCCTGCCTCAGGCCGATGAAGAGCACGCCCAAAACACCGTACGCGCAGCTTTGGAGATTCTCGACTTTGTGAAAAAGCGGAAGAAGGAAACTCCTTACGGTCTCGATATTCGCATTGGTATCAATTCAGGCGCCGTTATAGCGGGGATCATCGGGGTAAAGAAGTTTGCCTACGATATATGGGGAGATACGGTAAATACAGCGGCACGTATGGAGCAGAAAAGCGAACCCGGGAAAATCAATATCTCCGAAAACACCTTCAAGCTGGTAAAGGATGAATTTGCCTGCACACATCGAGGAAAGCTGATAGCAAAGAATAAAGGAGAAATGGATATGTACTTCGTAGAGAGTAGCTCGTAGCAGAAAATTTAACTGGCTGGAAATATTTTAGCAACGCTTTGTATGAAACATTAGTTCACCGTACTCATTTCCTGATTACTTTTGCGGCGTAATTTTCAATTTATAACGATTTTTTAATTCAACATCGCGTACTACATGCGTTCCATTCAAGACGCTTTCCCTTTACTAGCCGTTCCTAAGAAGATATTCATCACCACGCATCACAAACCCGATGGAGATGCTATAGGCAGCATGCTGGGGCTTTATCATTACCTTATTAAGAAAGGACACAGCGTTACGGCGGTTTCGCCTAGCGAACTGCCCGATTTCCTTATGTGGATGCCCGGTGTGGAGATGCTTTTGAACTATGAGGCAGAGTCGAAAGCCTGCAACGAAGCGCTTAAATCTTCGGAATTGATCTTCTGCCTCGATTTTAATGATTTCAGTCGTACGAAACATCTGACGCAACAACTCGAGACAGCGAGCCAGCCGAAAATACTGATTGACCATCACCTGATGCCCAAAGACGTATGGGACTATGGCATGAGCATTCCTGAAAAAAGCAGCACCTGTGAGATGGTCTATGATTTCATCAACCTCTTCGGGGATAATGACTTGATTGACACAACGATAGCTACCTGTCTTTATACGGGAGTATTGACAGATACAGGTTCGTTCCGTTTCAATTCCACTGGGGCGAGCACCCACCTTATGGCAGCAGACCTGAAGTCGAAAGGACTGGAACATACGGTGATTCATGAACACATCAGCGACTCATGGACGCTAAAGAGAATGCAGTTTCTTGGCTATATACTACTGGAAAAGATGGAGATCTTTCCGAAGTATAATTCGGGACTAATTGCACTTTCGCGGCAGGATCTGAAACTATTTGAGACCACCACCGGCGATACAGAAGGCCTTGTGAACTACCCGCTTAACATAGCAGGTGTCGGTTTTTCCACGTTGATTACGGAGCGCGGCGACGAAGTAAAGCTGTCATTCCGAAGCAAAGGGAATTTTGACGTAAGCACCTTTGCCCGGACCTATTTTAATGGCGGTGGCCACTTCAATGCCTCCGGCGGAAGGTCAAATTT
>DATJDP010000110.1:0-2756 GCA_035497355.1 Flavipsychrobacter sp. | reverse complement strand
TTTGTCAGGGAAGTTAATTGATCAGATACAGCTCAGCAGCGATAAAGGTCAGTTGAATCTGAGCAATATTGCCAATGGTTTGTACCTGTTACGCTACCGGGATAGTGAAAACACAGAAACGATGAGAATACAGAAACAATAGGCCATTCAATTTTTTCTATTACAAGGCCATTCTGAAGAGGGTGGCCTTGTTGCTTTACGGCTCATTCCGTTTTATTCAGAAATTAAAAATTTACCTTTGCGCCAGCTAATAAAAAAACTACACTTCATGCATAACGCTTATTTTAATTTTGCTGAACCTGAGAACGAACCGGTACTGAATTACGCCCCGGGCTCCCCGGAAAGGAAGGCTTTACAAGAGGCAATAAAGGATCTTAAGGGAATGCAGCGCGACATCCCTATGTATATTGGTGGCCAGGAAGTACGAACAGCAGATACAAAGGAAATTCATCCTCCACATGAAACTGCACATATTCTGGGACATTTTCATGCGGGAACGGAACAACATGTAAAAGATGCTATAGAAGCAGCACTGAAAGCACGAAAGAAATGGTCGGAATTGCCATGGGAGCAAAGAGCATCTATATTCCTAAAGGCTGCAGAACTGTTAGCAACTAAGTATCGGTTTAAGATGAATGCGGCAACAATGCTTGGTCAGAGTAAAAACGCTTATCAGGCAGAGATAGATAGCGCATGCGAGCTGATTGATTTCCTTCGGTTCAACGTTCATTTCTTAACCCAGATATACCAACAGCAACCTGTTTCGCCACAAGGGTTTCACAACCGTATGGAGTATCGCCCGCTGGAAGGGTTTGTTCTTGCTGTTACGCCATTTAATTTCAGCGCTATTGGCGGAAATCTGCCAACGGCACCGGCCATGTGTGGCAACGTAGTGGTTTGGAAGCCTGCCAATACGCAGATATACTCGGCAAGCGTGTTCATGGAAATATTGAGAGAAGCAGGTCTTCCTGACGGTGTTATCAACCTCATTTATACCAGCGGACCAGTGGTAGGCGATGTTTGTTTCAAACATCCCGACTTCACCGGTGTGCATTTCACAGGTTCTACCGGCGTGTTCCAGGGCATGTGGAAGACCATCGGTGATAATATTCACCGTTACAAGACTTATCCTCGAATAGTTGGTGAGACAGGTGGTAAAGACTACGTATTTGTTCACCCAAGTGCAGACGTAGATGCCGTGGTTGCTGGTCTGGCTCGTGGTGCTTTCGAATATCAGGGCCAAAAATGCTCTGCCGCTTCCCGTGCCTACCTGCCTTCTAATCTCGCCAAAGAGATCAAAGAAAAGCTGGTTGCTGAGGCGAAAGGTATGAAGATGGGCATCGTAGATGATTTCACCAACTATATAAACGCGGTTATAGACGAAAAGTCGTTCAACAGTCTTGCGAAATATATAGATGCTGTAAAGAACAGTGAGGGTAAGGCAAAGATCATATGCGGTGGAACGTATGATAAAACAAATGGCTACTTCATTACGCCAACTATTATTGAGACCACTGACCCAAATTATGTAACCATGTGCGACGAGTTGTTTGGGCCGGTGCTTACCGTTTACGTTTATGACGAAAACAACTGGGAGCAGATGATCGAAACGGTAGACAAGACATCCGGCTATGCATTAACGGGAGCCATTTTCGCCACAGATCGTTATGCCATTGACTTAATGACAAGTAAACTGCTGAATAGCGCGGGCAATTTCTACATTAATGATAAGCCAACAGGAGCTGTAGTTGGTCAGCAGCCATTTGGCGGCGCAAGAGCGTCCGGAACGAACGATAAAGCCGGATCTCAGCTTAACCTTTACCGCTGGCTCAGTGCACGGACTATCAAAGAAACCTTTGTTCCTGTTACCAATTATCGTTATCCGTTCCATCAGGCAGACTAATTCGTCATATTTTAATGCATTAAAAATGGCTGGGCGATTATCGTTCAGCCATTTCTTTTTCGGCAACTTTTTACAGAATCGCTGTTAGAACGAAGGAAGCCAGGCGCTTCCGTTCCGATTGCTCATTTCTCCCGGCATATTTTTTAAGCAGCATAGTGTCGCTTCGAAAGCCAATAAAGCAACTTCATTTTTAGAATGATCATTCGGGTCATTCTTATACCTGATTCAGAGATTGTCTCGCCGCTTTGACTTTGAAAATGAAGTGATACCAAATGATATAAAATCCTTTGTATGCTTGATCAGAAACTGAAGCCGGACAAAACTCACGGCAGCCACAGGCAATCCGTTGCAAATCTTCCTCCATCTCCCATTGCCGATGGCATTACCAATGAACATCGTTTCTCTACACCACAATCGAAAAATGTAGACGCCACAGCAATCGAACAAGAGCTAAAAGCGGCGATAGAGGGCGAGGTGCGTTTTGATGATGGCAGTCGGGCGCTCTACGCAACAGACGCATCCAACTACCGGCAGATACCCATCGGTGTGGTATTGCCCAAAACAGAAGAAGATATTATACAAACCGTTGCTATCTGTAAGAAGTACAGTGCGCCGGTGCTGATGCGCGGTGGTGGTACGAGTCTGGCGGGGCAATGCTGCAATGTTGCCGTAGTGATGGACTGCTCCAAGTACTACAACCGCATTCTTCGGATGAGCAAGGAGGAAAAGACGGTCACCATACAAACAGGTATTGTGCTCGACGACATGCGCCACACTACCGAGAGGGAGATCGGTCTGACCTTCGGTCCTGACCCTGCAACGCACAACCACTGTACCCTTGGCGGCATGCTGG
>DATJDP010000109.1:0-41513 GCA_035497355.1 Flavipsychrobacter sp. | reverse complement strand
CGAGGCTTCTACATGAGCGAAAAGTGTTTTCGCTCGTGCTCCTGAGTTTTCTACATGAGCGAAACGTCGTTTCGCTCATGATGTCATCAGATTCCAATATTCAATCGCTATTTTGCCTCCCTTGTCCGACAAAAGAGTAGTATCGGACACCGCATTCTGGTCCTTTTTCTGTGATAAAAGCAGTTGTTGGTAGGTCATCTCCTTTTAAAGAAGCCGTCCACCCGAAAAGGTTGCTGAAGAAGCGGATCAAAACCGATCGCTGCTGTTAATCATCATCAACAATTCGTTCTTTGTGCTTATCCCGAACTCAGGTTGTGAGTATAAAAAAAGACTATATGCTTTCAGCACATAGTCTCTCCTTTGAATTTTCCGTAATACTAATAGTGCTTATCGTAGCCAAATCGGTAATGAATACCGATGGTAGCTGGATAGTAAAACAAATTATATTGGTTGTTGCCGCCAGCATACCGGGGGTCTTTGGTTTCTACCCAAGCTATTTTCGGTGCTACTTCAACATTAAGGCCTAAATGATCGTTGAAGAAATAAGAATAGCCAAGCTGAGCTCCTAATGTGAAACCATATCCACTTTCAAAATGCAATTCGGAGGTGTAAGTATATTCAGCCGGCGTGTTAGGGTTCACACGACTATAAGATATCTTTCCATCGTTACCAACGATCACCGCTCCTGCTGCTACGCCAAAGTAGAGGTTCGAACGAATGAAGTCTTCATACTGCCGGTAAAAAGGAATAACATAATTCAGCTCAAGCTGAAAATCTACCGCATGATCGGCCAAAACAATTTTTACGTTTTGTTCGCCTAAAGACATATTATTTGTATTGCTCAGGGGCCAGTTATCCATTCTTTCCCATTTGGTAAGCCCTGCAGTGATTCCCGTCTGGAATCGAGGTGTAATATTATAACGGAAGTTCACACTTGCGGCGTAGTTCCAGATGTTATCGTCGCCTTTATAAAGACTCTGATGAGGTTTTGAAGTGGTGCTAATGCCGCCGTTTATGCCCAGTTCGTAAGATTGTGCCTGAGACATTAAGGAAAATAAAACCGCAGATGCACTAAGTAAAAAAGCTTTCATCAATTATTAAATTTTTGAAGCGAAGCAAAGCTTTGCAAGCCTCATGCCCCTTAAAACAAGTTCCAAAATAACTATTTTAATTTGCTGCACATAATCTTTTACAAAAAATCGAAAGGTTGCAGTTATAAATGGAATCCCTGTTCAAGTGCCGTTTTCATTCTTGTGAGCATGTACCATGCAGCATTCTTATTAATTTCAATAACCTGAGCCAGTTTACGGCAACTAATCTCTTCCCCCGACTGACGAAGAAGCATGTAGGTGAAGAACCATTTTTGCAAATCAATTTTTGACTTGTGAAAGACGGTGTTTACCGTAACGCTATACGATTTATTGCAATTGTTGCAATGATACCGGTGCTCATGAGGCATTGTGGAATATCTTGATGATCGACAATAAGGACAAACGGGCTGATTGCTCCACCGAATGAACTCCAGGTGCCGATAACAATCCCCTTGTTGTGGAAAGCGTTGATAAACAGATTTTAATGATATCATTGTCCCAGATAAAGGTAGAGAATTTGTAGCACATTACTTCTCGAAGAATTAGGACATGTTTTTCTTAGATCAGTACAAAAAGCTAAGCATCCGTATCAACTATTACATTTTTTTCAAAACTGCCATAGATAATCCGTTGATACATATTATCTTCGTCCTCATCTCTACTCGAAAAAAAGAAAGGATATTTCTAAACCAGTTGTTAAGGGGGACATTTTTTTTCCCCGCGAAACAAGAGTAGGGGAACTTTACACTTCCTTGTCTTGATCAGGGCTGTATTTAATGAGAGAACAACATATATATAAGGCTAAAAGCACGAGCCTCGTGGTGTTGTTACTACTATTGTTTTCAGGTGTGAATAATAAAACCTGTAAGACTATTCCTGGCTCTCCAGATCAATCCTTTGCCACTGTTGCGAGCGATTCCCTCTCACATAAAAAAATTTCCCCTAAAAGTGTAACGCAGGAACGGCAGGAAAGAATACAGCCGATTCCAACGGAGAAGGTGCCAGATTCCTCGACTGCTAAGGCAAAAGCAATACTGGTGGTTACGCCGACAGTAGCCAAAGCTGTCTTAAAGGATTCTATTGCGAAGGTTGAGAAAAAGGCAGTTTTGAAAACGCAAGTGGAAGACGTGGAAACGGAACTTGCGCAGCTTTCAAGCGACTATCCGCAGGAAGGGTTGTTGCCACGAGCTGGAAAGACACACGTTGACTCTACGATAGCGGCAACAAAAGTGAAGATCGAGAATACGAAGCTGCTGGAAAAGACAGGAAGTAATTATTTCAATACAAGCGTTCAGGGAAATATGAACGACCAGCTGAACTCCATCTATACCACTAAGCTCCTTTATGATTCTGTAGTTTCTTCCAGTAATAAAGACTTTGTTTACAACACCCTTACCGTTAGCAATACCACCGGCTCAAAAATTGAGATTCAGGTTATTGTTACTAGTCCTGAAGGATGGCAAATGGTAACTACAAATATTGTGAGTCTTACCCTCGAGCCCTTTGCCAATTCTATCATTCCTATGCGTTTTACACCTTCAGGCAATAACACTGCAGTTTGGAAGGATGTAACAATTGAATACAGATTGAACAACGTAACCGACACCCGCAAGACATTCTTTCGCATAAAAGTTCAGGAGTACTCGAGCTTTAAGGCTTCATTGCCTAACTCAAACAAGGTTATTACCAACTACCAGAAAAATAATGAATTTCCTATCCTGATAAAGAACGCAGGAAACACTGCAGCCACCTACAGACTAACGGTAGCCAATCAGTTGCTAAAGCTTGGAGCGGATCAGAAAGTTCTGCTTGCTGCGGGTAAAGACACTACTATTTATTTCCCCTTTACACTATCGGAAAGCCAGTTTTCTATGTTGAAGAAGGAAGATATCAAAGTGGCAGTTGCTAACGAAAAAGGCGAAACTATCAATCTTATTCAGGCCTTATCAAAAGTTGGCTACCTGCTTAAAGATCACGCTTCTGCATACCTTGATATGCCTTTGCAACTGGAAGCAGGATTAATGTACCAGGGATCAGAGTCTCCGGTTCAATATTATGGCGCATTGTATGGCTCTGTAGATCTCACTGCTGATGACCATCTTTCAATGTCCTTACGCAGCAATACCATTGCCCAGGGGCAAACGAACAACAACAGCATTGTACGATTTGATTATTCAGGAAAGCATATTCAGGCAAGTGCTGGAAATATACAGGGGGCGGGTGAATTTATGGTAGATGGTTATGGCGCAAGAGTGGGGTATAACTGGAAAGAAAATAAAGCAGAAGTTTTTGCCATGCTGAAGAGCAGAGTGGGTGATGCGAAAGTTGTGGGAGCGGCTTCTCAATTGTCACTGACAGATAACCTGCGTTTTTATGATGCCGTCTCTCTCGCCAAAGACAATGTTCGTGAAATGAACAGTGGCATTTTAAGCCAGATAACAGAATACAAATTCAATAACGGAAGGTTTGCTTTGATAACGGGAGTTGGTGCAGAGAAAAATGATGCGACTCTTGTAGAAGGAACAAAGACAACGTTGATAGGAAGTTCTCTCGGTTACAACTTCCAGTGGAGTACGAAACACCTGGCTGTCATGTCTAATGTCTTATATAACAGCAACAGTTATCCAGGCACTTTTAAAGGTCAGCGTTTGCAAACACACGATGTAAGGTGGCTGATTAAAAAGAATTTTGTTGGTGCTTATTACGAGTACAACTTCAGAAAGCAAAACTACTGGACAGATACGCTATTATTCCAGGATGTTTTTAATACGAAAACTACCAACTACGGATTGAAGGCAGGGATGAGCCTTAAAGGAGTAAATGTCGTTGCGGCGGCAGGCATTCAAAGGCAGATGCAACAGGGAGAAAGTACACCACAGACAATGTACAACTATGTTAACCTCAATGTTTCTACCGTACTTTTCAAAAGCCTGTTTGTTAACCTTAACTCGTTCGGTGGTAATATGCAAACGGTGGAAGAGCCTGGTCATTCCGCCTTTGTAAGCACTACCCAGGCCACAGTTCAATGTAAGGCCATCGGTGCAAGCATCAGATACGATAATGGTCCTTACTACTATAATGAGTTTCTTGCATACATACAAAAGCCAGAAAGCTATCAGCGTGTAATTTTTAGTCCTTATGCAGAAGTGCATTTGCTGAAAAAGACGTTAAGTGCGCGCGTTCAGGGCAATTATGCTCAGACTTTACCTTCAGACATCAGTACTACAACTGTATTAACGAACATAAACTATAGCCACAAAGGGTATGATTTCAATATCAACGGCATCGTTCCTGTTGGCGGATCTTCCGAAGGACGCTCTGCCTATGTAAATGCTGCTTTCCGTATGCGACTGAAAGCGCCTTTTGTAGCGGTTAGGAAGTATTACAATCTTAAGTTGGTGCTTTTTAAGGACGTAAACAGCAACGGAGTGAAGGATGCCGGAGAAGAACCGATCGCAGGGCAAACGCTTTCACTCAACGGTGATCTCTTCGTGAGTGACGGTGACGGCCTGGTAGTGTATAAAAACACCGAGAAAGGGACCTACAAAGCAGATTTTGGGTTTACAAGCAAACTGAAGGGCTGGATTCCGAACAACGGAACCGTACAGCAATTTGAAGTAAGCAGCAATAAGTCTATTCAAATCCCTTACAAAGTAAGTCGCGTTTTATCTGGTCAGCTGTTGGTAGAGAAAGACTCATTGTCAAACGCGACGTTTAATCCGGGTAACATTAAAGTGACTGCTACGGGAGAAAAGGGAGAAGTTTATAGCACACTTACCAATGAAAATGGTGAGTTTTATTTCAATCTCCCGGCTGGAAATTATATAGTTACGCTCAGTGATATTGCCTTCAATGATCAATTCAAGCCTATAGCGTTTTCTCAAACCGCCGATTTGGTCAACAACCAGAACAAAAGCTTGTATTTTGAAATAAAACAAAAGAGAAGGCAGATCAATATTCATAAGCGATAGCAACTTTTCCCTGCTATATGGTTTATGGCAAAAAATATTTATCTTTCCATCTTAATACCAAGAAAGGCCTATGCAAATAGTTTTACTTACCGTTACGTTTATACTGGCCGTTATTCTTTACAAAATGCTTAGTAGTAGGCGGGCCACTTATCCGTTTATTCGCACAACACGGATCACGCGGGATGATAGCAGCTCTGAATACTTGACTACCGAAGCGGAGCAAGGCCTCATTACTATTGACAAAAATGCTGTGATCATTGAGGGGGTAGAGTATTCCTTAAAAGGGAAGAAGGGTAAGGAATCAAAAGCATTTTTAAATGTAGAGGGAGGTAAATTGATTAGTATTGGTATTCGGCTGCCTGACGGCGAAAAGGTTTATTTCATTGATCCGGCCCACAGTCTTTATTCCAATTATTCCGAAGCCTCCCGATCAACAGAAACAAGACATTTATTCGCTGTTTAGGTTGCTTCCTGGTCATCTTCTGCGCCCATGAGCATTCCCCATGGCTCAAGTCCCTGAACGTTATCAAAAATGATTTTCAGCATGGCGCACAGGGGAATAGCCAAAAACATTCCTGAGATGCCTCATATAACGCTTCCTATCAATACGCTTATAATAGTAATTAGTGAATTCATTTTCATGCGCATACCGATAATGCGGGGTAATAGAATATTCGCGTCTAAGACGTGCAATAGAAACAGGAACGCTACGGCTTGCAAAGCAAGAAATGGTGAGCCGTAAGTCAAAGTAACAAGCCCTGTTAGGAGGCAACCTATTACAATTCCCAGATACGGTATGATATTAAGCAGGGCAGTCAGCACGCCGAGAAGCAATGCATACTTTACGCCTACCAGGTAAAACATTAAGCTGTTAGCAGCACTTATCACCATAAATTCTATCAGTAGTCCCTGGAGGTAATAATTTGTTACATTTCTCGTTTCCATCACCGCAATTTTTACTCTTTTCCTGTTCTGAAGAGGGAATAGACGTAGGATGAAGTTCAATAAAAGCGTGCGATGGCTCATAATGAAAAAGGTGTAAATAAAAACGAGTACCATCCAGAAGATGAACTCTCCGACACCAATAAATATAGCACCGAGACTGTTGGTGATGAAGGTGAGTAACTGAGTAGTAAAATTATGGAGGTACTCCAGCTGTTGTCCACTATCAATGTGGTATTCTTTAATGATCCACTGCTGTGTAGTGTCGATCCAGTCGGTAGTCTTTTGCTGAAGCAAAGGAAGGTCTCCCGAAAATTCGAGAACCTGAAAGGTAATAAAGTACAGCATTGAGCCGACTAGAATCACAAAACCGGTAAGAGAGATCAAAGCAGCCCATTCTTTCCTGATTCGAAGTCTCTTTTCAAGGTATTTGGAAGGTTGATATAACAGAAAGGCAAGCAAGAGAGAAAACAACAGAGGAACAAAAATTCCCTTGCCAATTGTAAGCAAATAGGTGATAAGTACAATAATAAGCAGGATAAATGCCAGGCGTGCGTAAAATGGGTAACGTATTTCCTGCATAATATTCTTATTCTGTTGCTATCGCATGAAAAATTATACCAGATCAGATACTAGCGGATTTGTGCAGTTCCCTTTCGTTTTTGATTAATGGTAGTGCCAACATGAAGTTTTCCAATGCCGTTTCAAAGAGATGCTTTATCTCCTGGCTGTTTTGGCGAGCTGTGGCAAGCGATTCTATTCGGGCAAGAAGCGGATACATATCCCTTATTTTTACTACGCCTACACTCGACTTAAGAAAATGCGCCTGTTTTGAAATCCGGTCAAAATCTGCATTTGGGCTTATCAACAACTCTAGTTCCTGCATTCCGCCAGGCATTGTATCAAGGAAGATGTCCAGGATTTCATAGATCTGAGCGCTGTCATTCTCAGCCAGGTCCTTTAAAAAGCTAAAGTCCACAATTTCGTCGGTTGCCGCTAAACTGTGCTTTACCTCTATTTTGTTTTTTCGGTCAGTGAGTTGCAGGATATTGTTGTAAAGATCAATAGGATCAAAAGGCTTTGAAATATAGGCATTCATTCCTGCTTCATAGCATTTTTCCTCCTCGCCCTTAATGGCATCGGCAGTCATTGCAATAATTGGGATGTCCGTCTTTATTATCTGCCTGATATACCGGGTAGCGCGGTATCCATCCATTTCCGGCATCTGCAGGTCCATAAGGATAAGATCAAAGCCGTGCTGCTTCATTTGCTGTATCGCTTCCTGACCATTTCCAGTCATTGTTACTATTGCACCCTGCTTTGACAGAGTTGCCTTTACTACTTTTTGGTTGATCAGATTGTCTTCTGCCACCAGAATCCTGATATCCTGGAGGAATTGTACCGTAACCACAGATTGTTCAAGAGCAGAATCGTGAACCTTTGTATCGCTTTTAGCATAAGGGATGGAAAAAGTAAACTCTGAACCTTTTCCTTCAAGACTTTCTACCGCTATGGTTCCTTCCTGAAGTTCTACAAGCTGCTTTACAATGGCGAGTCCCAGACCTGTTCCTCCGTATTTTCTAGCATCGTCAGCTTTGCTTTGAGTAAAGCTTTCAAATATTTTGTCAAGCTTCTCCTCCGCTATTCCTATGCCTGTGTCTTTTACAGATACATGAAGATTAATACTTTTATCGCTAAAAGTTTCGCTTGTGACAGTAACCGTAACGCTGCCGTGTGCTGTGAATTTTAATGAATTGCCTGTCAGATTAATGATAATCTGCTGGAGCCTTAGCGGATCGCCAAGGAGTGTTTCAGGCACGTCTTCTGTTACGTTTAACTCAAGATTAAGCTTCTTTTCTTCCGCGCGGAACTGAAGTGGATGTAACGCTTTGCTTATGCTATTTCTGACATCGAATGATGTACGCTCCAATTGGAACTTGCCGGACTTAATCTTTGAGAAGTCAAGGAGATCGTTGATGATAGAAAGGAGGCTTCGGGCAGACTCCTGAATGCTTTGCGTGAAGTCTTTTTGTTCGTCATTCAGAGTAGTGCCCATCAAAAGGTTACTCATGCCTATAATGCCGTTCATGGGTGTACGGATTTCATGGCTCATGTTGGCGAGAAAGGCTTCCTGCGCTTCTTTCGCGCGTTCCGCCTCTTTCCTCGACTGAATTAGCTTTAATTCAGCTTCTTTCAGCTCTGTTATGTCCGATGCAAGTACACCGATAGTTCGTACCGATCCTTCTTCATCAAGCAGCGGGAATTTAGTAACCCAGTAATGACGAAGTTTATCTGGCTGTTCTACCGCCTCTTCAAACGTTACAATAGCTTTTTCTTCTAATACCTGTTTATCCGTTCGCAGATACGCAGCAAGTCGGTCGGGAGCATCTTTATACAGATCCGTAATGCTACTGCTTAGAATTTCGTACGCTGGTCGCCGAAAAACTTCTTCCATTTTCTTGTTTACCATCAGGTATTTACCAGCTGCATCTTTTATATAGAGGATAAAAGGTAGGTTGTCCATTATCTCCTGTATCAAACGGAGTCGCCTTTTGTGCGCCGCCTCCATGGCTTCAAACTGTTCCTGCTTTCTTTTTTCTTCTTCAATATCCCATAGAATTGTCTGCCACTCTCTTTTTTCTTCGGAGCCGGCCGTTGGAAATATGCGGCATGCTACCCATTTTTCCCTGCCTGATGCGGTTATAATCTTAATGTTGAACGTTGTATTGAAATTTGTTCGATTACTGGTAAAAATCGTCTTATAGATAAATTCCCGAAATTCTTTGGTCACTTTTCTCAGGAAAGGTTGATGCAACAGATCTTCCATAGAATAGCCTGCAAGCGACTGGATATTTTTGCTTACGAACTGAACCACACCGTCATCATCAGTTATTAATGTGGTAACATCCGTATTTTCTACCAGCGTACGGTAACGCGCTTCTTTGTTTTTTGCCAGCGTTTCCGCCGCGTTTTCTTTGCGCAGCGTTTGCGCGATTTTCAGAAAAGCAATAAAGAGAAGAATACTAAGCGCAAGAAAACTAAAGGCGAAAAATGAAACCCGTCCGCGGCTGTAAGTCTTGTTCTCGGTGATAAAAGCTGTTAGATTCAGTGATTGTTCGGTTTTTATCTGCGAAAGCAATTGTTTTATTTCATTGCTTAGAAGGTGCGAAGCATCCGGTCCGCCCAGGTGTATATTTCCCTGAACATGCTTAAGGTCAATGACCGATTTTTCTTTAAACAACTTATTTAATTGTTCTACTCTTGACCGTTGTTCAGCTGTTTCGGTACCTAAGGCGGTCAGATCTCTAAGAATGGTCTGAACCTTAGCCTGGTCCATGTTATAAACGGTTAGAAGTTCTTCAAGATTCTGCTCACCGGCCTCTTTAGTTAGTTCATCAGCATCCGACAGCAAAGTCTCCAAAGCAGCCACTTTTTGCAAAACGGAGCTGGTGCTTTCGGCCTTATTTTCTGTTTGCCCCGATCGTTGATAAAGGTCGAAGGCGCGGGAAAAAACCAAAACGACGAAAAGCCCGAGTAAAAATAGTATTAGAAAAAACGACGGTTTTAATTGTTTATTCAAAGACTTGGTAGTCATATAACGGCTTTAGGATAGAATATTTAAAGCGAAACTAAATTAAATGTGTGGAAGAAACAGGATTATAAGAATGTATAGTTCCTTGAAAGAAATTATTTTTTGAAAAAACTTTATAATATGAAGTCTACAGGCTATTTTTGCCCCCAAATTCACTGCTTGGGGTAACCCGATAGCAGATGACACCCTAAGTATATGTCCGACAAACTGAAAACATTACCACGCTGGCTCATTTTCATTTTCGATCTCTCCGGCATTACGGTTGCTTTATTATTATCACGAATCGTCAGCAACAATTTTAATATACACCACGCCTGGAGTAATTTGTCTAACATCCTTGCGGTAGCTCTTCCGATCAATGCCGTTCTTTTTTATTTATTTAAAAGCTACTCAGGTATTATACGTTATACTACTATCAGAGATACCTTCCGTTTAGTAGCTATTACCGCGTTCAGTAGCATATTATATCTCATAGCAGCATATTTCTACTACGACTCCGGCATATTTGAATTATCAAAAGCAACCATTCTTATCAACTTCTTCGTTGTTAGCTCCGGGCTTATTGGTTACAGAATGGTTGTACGTTACTGTTACAAAATATTTTTTACTGATGGGTTGTTAAAGAATTCTACACGAACAGTGGTTTATGATTCAAGTGAGCAGGGACTTCTTACGAAGCGTGTAATCAACGACTACCCTCAAAACCAAATGGCAGTTGTAGGTTTTCTTGATGATAGACCTAATACATTTGGAAAACGGATGGAGGGTCTTCCCATCTATCCGGTGGAGGAAAACACCTTTAAGCGACTGGTAGAGGAAAAGGTGAAACTTATCATAGTCGCCAATAAATCAATTCCGGCGGAAAAGCTGAATACTTTAGTAGACTATTCTCTTAAGTATGGCATTAGATTGCGTCAGGTTCCCCCTATTTCTCAGTGGCTAAAAGGTAAGTTAGACTCTGAGCAGTTAAAGAATATTAATATCGAAGACTTGCTTGAACGTGAAGTGATTCGCATTCATAATGAGAATATATTTTATGCGCTGAAGGGCAAGAAGGTGTTGGTTACGGGAGCGGCAGGTTCTATCGGCAGTGAGATTGTACGTCAGCTTACACAATTTAAGCCGTCGCTTATCATTTTATGCGATAAAGCAGAGACGCCAATGCATGAGCTTTCTCTTGAAATTCAGGAAGCCTACCCTAACGCCGCGGTCAAATACTATATTGGTGATATTTGCGACAAGATCCGCATGGAGCATTTGTTTGAGATCTATAATCCTGAGATTGTATTCCATGCTGCTGCTTACAAGCATGTTCCTTTAATGGAAGAGAATCCGTCTGTCGCGGTTGTCAATAACGTCTTAGGAACGCGGGTACTTGCAGAATTGTCTGTTTTCTTCGGTGCTGAAAAGTTTGTAATGGTATCTACCGATAAAGCGGTAAATCCTACAAACATAATGGGCGCGTCCAAACGAATTTCAGAGATTTTTATACAGAGCTTGTTTAAGCATTTATACCCTTCCCTAGAGGCGGTTGAAAAAGCGGGACAAAAGCCAACTATGTTCATTACCACACGTTTTGGAAATGTATTGGGAAGTAACGGCTCTGTAATACCAAGATTTAAGAAACAAATTGAAAAGGGTGGACCTGTTACAGTAACCCACCCTGATATAACTCGCTATTTTATGACCATTCCGGAGGCTTGTCAGCTTGTTATTGAAGCGGGCGTGATGGGAATGGGAGGAGAGATATTTGTCTTCGATATGGGCAATCCTGTAAAGGTTACTGATCTCGCAGAGAAGATGATTCGCTTGTCAGGAAAACAACCTGGAGTAGATATTGAAATTGTTTATACAGGCCTTCGGCCAGGCGAAAAGCTGTACGAAGAGCTGTTAAGTAGTAAAGAAAATACTTTGCCGACTTATCATGACAAAATCATGATTGCGAAAGTTCGGGAATATGATTTTCAAATGATTACTGATAAGATCGACCGGTTGCTCAATAGTGCGCGCATGCATTATACGTATGAGACTGTATCATTAATGAAGGACCTCGTTCCGGAGTTTATTTCTAATAATTCTGCTTTCGAGAGCCTGGATGTGAAGCTTTAAGCGGTACGCCGTTTTAACAAACCTTACATATTTTTATAAGATTTTTTTGGCTTTTATTCTTGACAACCACTTGTATCTTTGCATTGGTTTTAATGGTTAAGAAAAAGAATATTCTTAACACGCGGGGCGCTCTTTAGCGCCCCGGCGTTTTTTTTACGCATCTTCTAAACCGATTCTACTTTAGTGCGGCCCTTTTTATCTTCGGGAACTGTGAGAGCAACTATTGTTGCCGGCGTTTTCCCTTCTTCGTTCATGCTCCTCGAGCGCATTATGCCTTCATTTTCGTCCATATCGGGAGCGGTTTCTATCACGTCAAGATCATGGTCTTTGAATACACGCATAATTAACGCCACGGTGTTAACCTGTATTTCATGCTTCCTTCCATCACAGCATTGTATTTCTGTGATGTGTGGTGCGAGGGCAACGAAACGTACAATATTGCTACTAGAGACATAGGTGTTCTGTCCTTCGCTGTTTTTAAACTGGATAAGTTTCATTTTGGGGAATGTAATTTGCTTTTCGTTTCAACAGGGTAATAGCACCTCGTGCAGGAATTACTTTGTTCATTACATTTTCCTGCAACCGGGCAATCAAAAAATTAGGGCTTCTCAACAGGCCTCATTTTGTCGAAGCTCTTCTTTAGTGATCAGGATATTTTTCGCCATAAGACGTAAAATCCTCTGTCCGATTTTTGAGGCTTTATATTGCTTATTGTGTTCGTTGAAGGTGAAGCCGCCGGCCATGCTTTTGCCGTCTTTGTTTGTGGCTATCCAGTATTCAAGATTGCAATTTTCCAGCGTCTCCAGCTCCTGATCTTTTACGGGGTGCACGTTTTTCGTTGTAAAGCCGTCAATCGTTTTTGGCGAATGGAAGTAAAATGATAAAGGATCTCCCTTATCAAAATAAAACGTGACAGAATCACTCTGGTTTAGTTGAAAGAGCTTCAGAGTAGACGTGAAGTGGATGAAGCTGATGACACCATACGACAAAAAGCTTATTCCAAGGAAAGGAGAGCGGTTGCTTTCAAGGTCTTCTTTGAGACTTTTTTGGTGTGCGAGGTTTTTAGGATGTGTTGGCAGCAGAAAGGTTTTGATATAGTCTTCCTCTGTATTGCGCGTCACTTGTACTATGCGGGCAGCATAGCGCTCAATATTTGTTTTGCTTTCATTAATGATTGCGGCTTTCACATCGTAGGTCACAGGCATATGCTTTCGTTTTATGGTTCATCAATGGCTCCTACTCTCTCTATATACGGACTTGCCCTGTTGAATTACTTATCCCAACCCTGCAATAAAACTGACATTAAGTAGTTTATTGCTTTTTGGCAGAGGTAAATGGGATAACATGTTAGTGCAACGGGACTATAAACATAAAAAACTTTTCCGTAATTAAAAACAATAAAGCGAACTTTTTAATAATAGACTAACTTCCTGACCATTGTGGCCGTTAGAAAACAGAATAATTTTTATCTACCTGTGATGTACGATACTGAAAAGCGGATCATAAGTAACTTCTCGCCTGAAACAGAAAGGGGACAAACAGCTGTTTGGTATCCCTTTCCCCGGAAAAGTAGCGGCTTTTAACCATATACAAAGTGACTTATTGCTTTTTTGTACCAGAGTTGGTGTCAGCGGTGGAAGAGGGATGGACGAAAAGCCTTTCTGCCATTTTCTTATCATGTCCATAAATGTCGTCGCGAAAATTGAGCAAGCCCTGATCATCTACCCAGGCGGTAAAATAAGAGACAAACACAGGGATCGGGTCTTTTAATGTTACCCATTTTTCCTTACTCTCATGCATTGCATCTTCGATCTTGTCCTGTGTCCATTCAGGTTGATCCCTAAGGAGATAGATAGCTAGCTTTTCCGCGTCGGCAAGGCGCATGCAACCATGGCTGAACGCCCGCTTTTCCCTATTGAACAAGCTTTTCGCGGGAGTATCATGGAAATAGATATTGTAATTGTTAGGAAATAGGAATTTCACTCTTCCCAAAGAATTGCCTGCGCCAGGTTTTTGTCGTATTACAGGAGTGCTTCCGTGATGGCCTGTCACTTCCATATTATGACTGGCAAGATAACCAGGATTACGGCTCATAGCAGGCATGATCTCGGCCTTTACTATGCTCGCTGGCACGTTCCAGTAAGGGCTGAAAACGATATACTTCAACTCGTCATTAAAGATCACAGTATTGTGGCCTTCTTTGCCCACCACAATATCCATTTCAAAGGCTTCCTGGTTATTTTCGTAAACATGTATCTTAAATTCGGGAATATTGGCTACAATGCGGTTGGGAGCCGGCTTTTCTGGCAGCCAGCGCATCCGCTCAAGGTTAATCATTATCTGCTCAATTCTTTGCTTTACAGGAACGTTCAATTCCTTCACCAATGCCGCATCTATCACTCCATCTTCATGAAACCCAAACCTCTTTTGGGACCTTAAAACGGCGTCATAAAGAGCCGCGTTATATTTGTCAGTAGAGTCCATTTGAGTAAGGTCTCCCGAAGCGTATAGCCTTTTTTTGACCTGTAAGATGACCTCGTTACTATCGCCTTGCTTATATTTATGCTTGCCTTCGAGATCTATAGGCGACCATCCGCCTTTGTCGGCAATGTCATTAAAGCGAATTAGTTGTTTTTTCAGTGATTGGTATTGCGGGTTAACAGGCTCCCATTCTTCCTCTGCAATCTTCCCTTTTTTTGAAACGAGCGAATCGAGCAGCGCCAGTGCATCTACTTTTTTCCTTGGTATAAACCATTGGAGATCTTCAGGATCTACTCTTCCCGCATAAGCCACTTTCGCATAAACAAAAAACTGACGCGTAAGGTCCAGTTCTGTTTTTACTATTTCAGTTCGCGGTGTGTTGACTACAGTATCGCCATCGGTGAAATCGCGCATTCTTTCAGAAAGGGTTGTGTCAAACAGCGAGCTGTCTTTAGAAAGGGAGATGAAGCTGGTATAGAGATTCCAGAAGGCAAGGCCAGGCTCGTTTAATCCATCTTTATTAAACCATGCGAACTGATAGTTGCGGCTATTATAGAAGCTGCGCATATGTTGTGCAGTTTGAGAATCAATCTTTTGACCAGCGATGAAGGTCTCCAGCCTCATACTGTCCAGAAAAAGGTCTGTGAAAGAGTTCTTGGGGGTGATTGCTACATTTCGTTTTGTAAATCGTATTTTCTTAAAATTCAGTTTTCCATCATTACACGCTGCCATTATCATTAGGAGCATTATCATTAATCCAACCAATCGCTTACTCATAAAGATTTATCCTTTAGTCCAAATATAGATGTTCAACTGTTTAGCTTGTAGTATAAACTGTGCCAGCCCCCCAAGTGGATTATTGTAATAAAAAAAGACCGTCCGAAGACGGTCGAATTAAATAAGTCAAAAAATACTACAATGCATTAACTGCTTTTCTTGTCATTCTCTCCGCTTCCTGCGAACGACTGTTACTGCCCTGGTCTTGTCCGTCGTGTCCCTCTAGTTTTACAAGCTTATTGTATAACCCAAGAATTAAAAATGATGGTGCCCATTGGCCGACGAACATAGAGGTCTTACTTGCGCCGAAAAGTTTCATTACAAGTGAAACCCCCATGGAGCCGACTGCGGCCCATAAAAAAAGATCAGAAGGGAGCTTGGCGGTCTGTTGCTCAATAGTTGTTGCTACCATTCCCTCACGGTGCTGCGAATTCGTGTTTGTTGCCATAGGAATAAAGTTTTTGAAAGGCACAAGGCAAAAGAACCTTGCCACCTGCAGCTATTTCACGAACGCTAACACAGCTTTATATTTTACTCCAAAGCAGCTTTTGATTTGTTGAAGAAAAGCTTATGCAACCAGTATCTCGGGAAGCGGACGCGGCTTTAGGTTCCTTACTTTTTCAGCAATAACGTGAATGTGCTCGGGTGTAGTGCCACAACACCCACCCACTAAATTGATCCACTCTTGTGCCGCAAATTCCGCGACCTGGCCAGCCATCAATTCTGGCGTTTCATCATATTCACCCATGGGGTTGGGTAGACCGGCATTAGGGTAGCAGCTTACATAGCAGGAAGCAATTGACGAAAGCTCTTCTATGTGCGGTCGCATTTGTTCTGCACCAAGAGCACAGTTAAGGCCGATACTGATCGGATTGGCATGCGCTACGGAAATATAAAATGCCTCAAGGGTTTGTCCGCTCAAGGTTCTGCCAGATGCGTCAGTAATAGTGCCCGAGATCATCACAGGTAATTCAATCTTATTATCGCGGAAATATTTCTTAATAGCGAAAATGGCCGCCTTCGCGTTTAATGTATCGAAGATCGTTTCTATCAAAAGAATATCAACGCCGCCGTCTACAAGACCTCTTACTTGCTCGTAATAGGCGTTCGCTACTTCGTCAAAGCTTACAGCGCGATATCCCGGCTGGTTTACGTCAGGAGACAGCGACAGCGTTTTATTCATCGGACCAATTGCGCCGGCAACAAAACGGTTGGCAGACCTGCCATTATTATCAGTCTGGTGCTCAACAAGATAACTTTCAACCGCATTTCGTGCAATTTTAGCTGCTGCTACATTTATCTCATAAGCCAGTGACTGCATCTTGTAGTCTTCAAGCGAAATCGCCTGAGCGTTAAAGGTGTTTGTTTCAATAATATCTGCACCAGCTTTCAGGTATTGCTCATGGATCTCCTGGATAATGTTTGGTTGTGTCAGACAAAGCAGGTCATTATTTCCTTTCACATCAGACTTCCAGTCCTTAAAGCGCTCGCCCCGATAGTCTGCCTCCTGCAATTGGTAGCGTTGAATCATCGTCCCCATCGCACCGTCAATAATTACGATTCTTTCCTCAAGCAGTTGTTTTAGCTGATTTGCCTTGTCCATTTGTGCAAAATTATGTGTTTTGATATTGCCGTTTCCAGCCGTCATAAAGAAAAAGGCCAGAGTATTCACCCTGACCTTTATTGATATGTTTGAAAGGCATGAAGATCGATGGATTCACTCCTTCGCTTCTTCCTTCTATTGTGGTTATGCTTCCATTTTCAGCATCTTTGCATATTTAGCACGATCGTTCTCATCGAGCATAATCTTGCGCAAACGAATGCTTTTAGGGGTTACCTCAATGCACTCGTCCTGCTGAATGTATTCCATACACTCTTCGAGTGTCATTTGGATCTTTGGAGTAATATGAACAGTGCCGTCTGATCCGCTTGCGCGCATATTCGTCAGTTTCTTTCCTTCTACTGCGTTTACGTTCAGGTCACCCGGCTTGATATGCTCTGCCAGGATCTGTCCTGCATATACGTCCTCTCCCGGATCTACAAAGAAACTGCCACGATCCTGAAGCTTGTCAATAGAATATGCAGTGGTAGTACCGGTAAACTTGCTTACCAATACTCCGTTGTTACGGCCAGGAATCGTTCCTTTCCAGGGCTTATATTCACTAAAGCGATGCGCCATTACCGCTTCGCCTTGTGTAGCAGTAAGCATTTGGGAACGCAAACCGATCAGCCCGCGGGATGGAATTTCAAACTCAAGGTGTTGCATCTCGCCTTTGCTTTCCATGATCAGCATTTCACCTTTACGTTGCGTTACCAGATCAATTACTTTGCCTGAAAATTCGCCTGGCACGTCTACTACCAGTGTTTCATATGGCTCGCATTTCTGTCCATTAATTTCTTTTACGATTACCTGTGGTTGACCGACAGTCAGTTCATAACCCTCACGACGCATCGTTTCTACCAATACAGAAAGGTGAAGGATGCCGCGGCCATATACCAGGAATTTGTCTGCATCATCTGTGTCCTGCACCCGTAGGGCCAGATTCTTTTCCAGCTCTTTATAAAGGCGATCTCTAATGTTCCGGCTTGTTACAAACTTACCCTCTCTTCCAAAGAAAGGAGAGTTGTTGATAGAGAACTGCATGTTCATTGTCGGCTCGTCAATCGGTATCACTTCCAGCGCTTCCGGATTTTCAAAGTCAGCAATTGTTTCTCCTATCTGAAAATCTTCCAGACCCACCACAGCACAAATATCTCCTGCCGCAACCGAAGTGGCTTTCTTCTTGCCCATTCCTTCAAAGGTGTACAGCTCCTTTACGCGGCTCTTTGCAAAACTTCCGTCCAGCTTACAAAGCTGTATAGGCTGTCCTTCGCTTACTGTTCCGCGTGTTATCTTTCCGATAGCTATGCGACCCAGGAATGAAGAATAATCAAGAGATGTGATCTGCATTTGCAGCGTTCCTTCGCTCACCTTTGGTTCCGGTACTTTTTCGAGGATCATGTCGAGGAGCGGTGTGATGTCCGATGTAGCGTTAAGGGAGGTATTGAACCAGCCTTGTTTAGATGACCCGTAAAGCGTTGGAAAGTTCAGCTGTTCTTCGGTAGCATCCAGCTGGAAGAATAGTTCAAATACTGCATCGTGCACCTCCTCAGGGCGACAGTTTGGCTTATCCACCTTATTGATCACCACGATTGGATGAAGACCAAGGTTCAAAGCTTTTTGCAGTACGAAGCGTGTTTGTGGCATAGGCCCTTCGAAGGCATCTACCAGCAACAATACTCCATCGGCCATTTTAAGTACCCGCTCCACCTCACCGCCAAAGTCGGCGTGGCCCGGAGTGTCGATAACGTTTATCTTAATACCCTTATAGTTTACAGAGATATTTTTTGCAAGAATGGTAATGCCTCGTTCGCGCTCCAGGTCGTTGCTGTCCAATATCAGCTCGCCTGTTTCCTGATTGTCGCGGAACACCTGCGTAGCATGAATGATCTTATCCACCAGCGTCGTCTTACCATGGTCTACGTGCGCAATAATGGCAATGTTTCTTATTTGCATATTGAGAAATGAATACTATCTAAAAAGCCCTTCCTTCAGGGAAAGGCTCGAAATCGGGGCGCAAAGATAGGTATAATAAGCATTTGAAGCGTGTGAGGGTAACGTTAAGATTGAATATTTGTCAATTGCGGCACATATTTGTCTATTATCTTGTTTCTTTACCCGCCAATTTGTGCAGTCGCCACTGTACAAGTAAGACATTAGTAATAAAATATCCTTCAAAAGTGTTCACACCAAAACAGTGCATTCCTATTCTATTTCTCTTGCTTCTCTGTTCCGTTCGCTGCTTCTGTCAGGAGGTTTCGGTCTGCTCGTGGAATATTCAAAACTTCGGTAAATCTAAAGACGACGCGGAAATTGAGTTTATTGCCAATACAGTAAAGGGATATGATGCTGTGGCGATTATAGAAGTAGTGGCAGGCTATGGCGGCGCCCAGGCAGTGGCGAGGCTCAGTGACGTCCTTAACAGAAAGGGAGCCAAATGGGATTATGTAATAAGCGATCCTACATCAAGCACAACTAAGGGAACAGAACGTTATGCCTTTCTATGGAAAACCAGCAGGCTGCGAAAGCAGGGAGACGCATGGCTGGAAAAGAAGTATCATAAAGAAATAGAACGTGAACCTTATTTCATTACGTTCAAAACCGCGAAAAAGGCCTTCACGCTTGCTGCGTTTCACGCCGTTCCCACAAGCAAGAAGCCTGAAAAGGAAATAATATATCTTCAGAAAATTCCTGTCCAATATAAAGACAAGAACATATTGTTTTGCGGCGATTACAACTGTTCCCAGTCTAACGAAGCTTTCTCATCCTTAAAGGCAATGGGCTATCAACCCATATTTGCGAAACAAAAAACTACGATCAAGAACAAACCCAAAGGAGCCGAATGCCTTGCATCAGAATATGATAATATTTTCTATCAGCGCTCGCAGGTAAAACGGCTAAAGTCCGGTATTATTCCATTTTACACTGAGTTCGCTACACTAAAGGATGCTAGAAAGATTTCTGATCATGTGCCTATCTATTTCGAGTTTTCTCTTAACTAACCGGGAGACTAGCTTTTTCAGATCGCTGTATTTCTGCAGGTAATATGGCGTTTATTAGCCACATTTCGGGATAAGGGCGGAGACTAATTTCTGTTGCGGAATTAGAGGAAAAGGAAATTTTTGTTCTTCGATTGTCTGGCACACCTTTAGTTCTGCCATTGATGAATGAAGGTTTGGTTTATGCAAAGAGGTTGCGGCGGCGATGCTTCATTGTTTTTTTTCATTCCTTCTTTTCCTTCCTTTAAGTTTTATTTTAATTTTTTTAATGTCTTATTCGCTTGCATCAATCTCTTATGAGTTTGTCCCAAACTCTTATTTGTCTGCCTCAAACTCTTATTTGTGTGTCTCAAACTCTTATTTGTTTGTTCTAAACTCTCTCGAGTTTGTCCCGAACTCTTTCGAGTTCAAAAATCTTGAATTGATTTCTCTACAACTCAAAAGAGTTTCTTTCCAACACAATTGAGTTTGCTCCGGATCCATATTTATAGGCCTCAACATCATAAGAGTTTTGCTCGCACAACTATGTGTTTGGCTCTGACAACTATGAGTTTGAAGCAAGCGCAATTGAGTTTAAGACAAACGAATATGAGCTTGACACAATATTGATTGAGTGTGAAAAAAACTCTTATGAGTTTGCAATAAACTCACAAGAGTTTGAAACAATCTTCAAAGAGTCAGGGAAAATCGTTTATCCAAGCGGTCTTAGAGCGTTATTCATGACAGCATTTCCTCAGAAACTCCGCATTTTGTTAGCAATACCAGCGCTATTCTTTTGTTCAATTTTAGATAAGGAAAAAAACCTCGCTATTTTTGCCCCATTAATTATAAAGACATAAATGCAATTACAGGAATATATATCTCTTCCCTTTCTGCACCGCTGGAATGGCAACAACATTGATTTTTCTGACGCTGCACAAGAGCGAATTGGTACCAACCGAACCTACCTTGATGAAATTCTGAAAACGGGTAATACTTATTACGGCATCAATACTGGTTTCGGCTCTTTGTGCAATGTCCGCATAGCCGATAATGAGTTGTCGGACCTGCAGCACAATCTTGTGCGTAGTCATGCCTGCGGAATGGGAGATGAAGTCCCTGAGGAAATCGTGCGCTGGATGTTGTTGCTAAAGATTCATGGTCTGAGCCAGGGATACAGCGGCGTGCGAAAAGAAATTGTTCAACGGCTGATAGATTTTTACAATCTCAAAATTCATCCGGTTGTATATGAACTTGGATCTCTTGGTGCTTCCGGCGATCTGGCGCCACTGGCGCATTTGAGCCTGCCACTGTTTGGCGAGGGTGAGGTGAACTATAAAGGTCGGAGAAGGGTGGCTATTGAGGTGCTAAAAGAGAACAATCTGGAGCCGATACCGCTCGCTGCCAAGGAAGGCCTGGCACTGTTGAACGGAACACAGTTTATGAGTAGCTATGCCGTATGGAGTTTGCTTGCGGCACAGCGCTTGTCTAAATGGGCCGACCTTATAAGCGCAATGAGTGCCGATGCCTTTCTGGCAAAGGAAGAACCGTTTAAGCCGCCCATCCACCGCGTTCGTCCCCACCCCGGACAAATTCAAACAGCAGCTACTATTTTAAGTGTCTTACAGGGAAGCGAATTGCAGACGCTTGAGAAGCGTCAGGTACAGGACCCATATTCATTCCGCTGCATTCCACAGGTGCATGGGGCTACAAAGGATGTGATAGAGAACATTCAGCGAGTGGTGGAAACAGAGATCAATTCCGTGACAGATAATCCGATTGTTTTTCATGACGAGGATGCTATCATGAGCGGTGGCAATTTTCACGGGCAGCCATTGGCGCTCAATCTTGACTTCCTTGCCATTGCCATGGCAGAATTGGCAAATATATCTGAGCGGCGTACTTATTTGCTTATTAGCGGACAAAGAAACCTTCCGCCTTTTCTGGCACCGAATGCCGGCGTGAACAGTGGATTTATGATTGCCCAATACACAGCTGCCGCGATTGTGAGTCAGAGCAAACAATTATGCACACCAGCCAGTGTAGATAGTATTGTGAGCAGCAACGGACAGGAGGATCATGTGAGCATGGGTGCTAATGCCGCTACAAAACTGCGGAGGGTAATACTGAACGTTCAGCGCGTGCTGGCCATCGAATTATTAACCGCCGCTCAGGCACTGGATCTGAGAAGGCCGCATAAAAGCTCTGTGCCAATCGAACAGCTTTGGTCAGATCTAAGAAGAGAGATTAGCTTTATGGAAAGTGATCGTTTGCTACATACCGATCTTATAAAGGCAGAAGCATTTTTAAACAATGATCCTGAAATTTACCTGACGCAGGAATAATGTTCTCATTCTCCCCAAACTGGAATAGTCTGTCCTGCTTATTAAAATGATTCCAAAGAACTCGCATATTGTACTACAGGCATATGGCAATAAAGACATTCTCCATGAATGCGCTTTTGCTTTGCTCAGCTTGTGTCGTCATCAATCACGGGAAGAGTTGGCAGCACTTCATATTGGTATTTATACTGACCAGCCGGAATACTTTGAGGCTTTGAGGCACGGCCTGAACATTCAGTATAAAACGATTGGCGCTGCTCTATTAAAACAATGGCGGGGAACTATAAACTTCGTGCATCGGGTGAAGATTGAAATACTGCGCGACTATGTAAAAGAATATCAGGGACAGATTTTGTACCTCGATACAGATATTGTCTTTGCTGAGAATATCAATGGCATATTCCAAAGTATCGTCGATGGTAAATTGTATATGCATATAATGGAAGGGTTTGTACACGATTCAGACAATGCCATTTTGCAAAAGCTCTCGAGGTTTTTAAGAGGCAATCGCTTTGATTCGTTCAACAGTGCTCTTCGCATTCCTGGCAACGTAACGATGTGGAATGCAGGTGTTCTTGGTTTTTCGACTGATCACGCTTACTTGCTGGAAGACGTTTTAGCATTTACAGACTTCGTCTATCCACGCTTCCAGAAGCATGTGGTAGAGCAGTTCGCTTTCTCGCTTTATTTTCAGAATACATCTCAGATACACACGGCACATACCCACATTTATCACTACTGGAATCTGAAGGAATTACGGCCAATACTCGGTTCCTTTTTTCGGTTTTTCCATACAAATGATTGGGACAGTCTTGTACAATACAGTCAACTGATTCAGTTGCCTGAGTACCTCCAGCAAAAGGCCAACTTTTACTCCAACAGAAGCGTGCTTGATAAATTGCTAAAGAAGAAATGGCTGCCAGATATACCGGAATGGGAACTACTTGTTCAGCAATTGTAAAAATTCTTTTATGGCTTTTTGGTTCTGCGGGTTGTAGATAGACTGGTAGATATCTTGTTTTTCCTTTTGAGTGATGTGAAAATTGAGTGCTGCAGATTTGTTCACCTCATGTGGGATATACGTCATATTGACAAATCTCACCTGCTTTACTATAGAAGGGAGCATTTCTTTCATATAGCTCTGAGTGTAAGACTGGAAAGGTTCCCATTTATTTTCAATAACGGTTAATGGATCTGTAAGCATGCCACTAAGTGTACCCTGTTCGGTAGGTTGAAACACTTCATATTCCCGGGTGTCTCTAATCTGCAGGAAGATCACGTTTCCTATATTTTCTTTGATCCAATCCTTATAAACGAACAAATAGCGCAAGGCCACTTCCGTTCCGAAATTATCCCGCAGACCTGCGTCCATTATATTCATTTGCGGATGCGAAGGAAGGCGGACAACAGGAAGTATTACAGGGAATGTTGCATTCATCCTCAGTGCTGTTGTAAGTCGAAGGTTGTAAGGGTTTTGATTGGCAAAGAAACTGGCAAAGTCAACAGCATCGATAGGGGGATAAAAACTATCCCTCACCGCATAAGCTGGCTGTGTAAGAAAGCTGACAGGAAGTGAGGAGATAAGCAGGCGTCTCCCGTCATTAACGATAGTGCCGTTAATAATCATTTGAGGAATCGCTCCATTTGCCTCCGCCAGTTGATAGTCTCCCAGTTTTTTATCGAGCAGTCCTTCGGTATTTCTGATCAGCTCTTGTTCCATAGCGTATCCCCGGTCCTTACTGTAGGAATAGCCAGCTATAGAAATCTTATTGAAGGGTGACACCATATCTACACTGGCGAAGGAGAAAATGATGGCATTGAGCAGATCCTTTCCTATGTTTTGCTGGTATTGAACATTATACGGATTCGCTATTCTTCCTTCCATCGCTTCTTTATGAATACTTCGCCAGTATGCCGCCCCGATCATTCCGCCCGAAGCGCCTGTCATCAAAACAGAGTTGGAAGACAGCGCTCCCTCAGAAATACTGTCGAGGTATTGAAGCGTCCGGAACGACCAGTACGCGGCGCGGGAGCCACCACCACTTACTGTAATAACAATAAGGTTCGGCTTTGCAGTGTCCCGAAACTTTCTTTTCCATCTCTCCAGGCGCTGCATTCCTGCTTGTTCATCTTCGTTATACTGTTTTTCAGAAAATAGATGTTTTAGGTGATCATAACTGTACTCGGGTTTCTTTGCTGTGGTGTAGTCCAGCCCATAGGCAATGCTTCTCAAATCGAAAATGTGCCATTTTACAAGCAGCGATAAAAAGACCCCTATGAACACCCATCCCATCAGCTCCCACGTCTTGAGAAAGTACTTCATCGCCCCTACCAAACCCATCATGATAGAAAACAGTAAGAGGAAGCCGCTGGCGGCAGGAATTCTAAGTCGGGGATCTTCCATAAATGCCCCCAGCAGGATAAGCAGTGCGAGTGCGAAAATTGTAGCAGTAATGGCGTTGCGGTGATGCCGTCTTAAAACAGTATTAAGCAGTCTTGGATGGTAACTTTCCAGATCGCTGATTTTCTCCACCTTTAGCGTCTCCGACAAAAAGGTGTCTGCACGAATAATGTCAAATTCTACATCGAGGGAGTCGTATGGAATAATCTCCCGAATGACGGAGGGATTTGTAATCCTTGAAAGAACCGTTTTTAAAAGGTTGCGACTTACCCTGAAAAAATAGAGAAACGAAATAAGAATGAACGTCACAAAGCCCAAATAAAAGCCGAGTTGGAGTAAGACGATCTTTCCGGGGTTCGCATGCTCATTAAAGTATTGAAAGCGAAAGCTAACAACCGAATAAAAGACAAGAAACGAAATCGGTATAACAGAGTTATTGATGCAGTATTTTAAAAAAGATTGCCGTGTGGCGCCCAGGAACGGGATGCGGTGGCTATGAATAATAAAAGTGGTGATATTCCACGCCATTACGAAGATCGCCATCGCACAACCGAGTAAAAACATACTCAAAAAGTTGATTTCGCCTAGATACTCGGGCGCAAGAAAGAGCGAGGCCGCACCAAAATGCTCTGCAAAGTTGCCGGTGACAGTTGTTACAAGAATGATCCAGAAAAGCAGCAACAACTGGTACTTCCGGAAATGCAGTAATACGAGTTGTACCGGCAAAAAGCGATATAAACCATTTATTTGCTTGAGCATCTATTGCCAATCTATGCTTAAGCTACAAAAATTCCTGCCGCGTGTGTATTAAATCTTACAACGGGTGCATGTTTCCAAATCAGGAAACGGTCCGTCTGACCAGATAAAGATTGAAAACCAGCGAAACCAGCAGGAACATAGCAACCAACTGATGCGCTTCTGCCAGCATTTCATAAGCGCCAAAGCGGCTTGTTCCCATTTTCGGAGCATGCAAAACAGTGAAGACGCCAAGGGTAATTTGCAACGCGACCAGCAAAAGCGGGTACCATTTTGCTCTTACCAGGAAGCTTGAAGCATTTTTCTTTGAATTTCTTATAGCAGCAGCAAACCAGAAGATAAGTAGTGTTCCTAAAAGATAGGCAAGCGTTCTATGGATGAACTGTACATTAATCTGGTTGTTGATCCAACTTTTTGAAAAAAGAAAATCCGGAACCCACTCTCCGTTAATGGAAGGCCATGTAGGAGCATAAGTAGCGGCTTTCAATCCGGCCATGAAGGCGCCATACACTAATTGGACGCCTAAGACTGCAATAAGTATAAGTGTAAAATTGCGAAAGCGGGTACTGTAGATTCTGCGACCTTCCGGAACAAGAAGCTTTAGTGCAAACCAAAGTGTGTAGCAAAGCAATACAAGGGCCGAAATAAAATGAATTGCAAGTTTGATATGGTTCACATAGAGGTTTTCATCGTTTAATCCACTCGCTACCATGATCCATCCAATTAGGCCCTGTAGCCCACCGAGCAGGAAAAGGATAATGAAAGGGACAACCATCTCCTTGTCGAAATACTTTTTAATAAGGAAGTAAACGAAGCCGATGGCAAATACGACACCGAGAAGCCTTGCCCATAACCGGTGAAACCATTCCCAGAAGAAAATAAATTGAAAGTCATGAAGCGAGAAGTGGCTGTTGAGGTATTTGTACTGTGCAATTTGCTTGTAGCCATTGAAGGCGTGGTTCCATTCCTCTGTTGTGGTTGGGGGCATCGCGCCCATAATAGGCTTCCATTCTGTAATAGATAGCCCAGAACCGGTGAGTCGTGTCACTCCTCCGAGCAGTACCTGAATGATTATCATAAACACTCCGATAAGTAACCAGATAGCAACCGCCTTTCTTTTATTTACCGCCACAACTTTTAAATTTGCCTACAAAAGTACTATACAACGACTTATAGGGTTTTTTGCCTACAAAGGACTGAGGTTTTCGGGCTATATATGGCGTTTCCCGTACACTTGTATGAGATTGAGTATAAAGTGTGTATTTTTTGCCACAAAATTCCACACCTAATATTTAATGCTTAACTTGTAGACAATCAGTTTTTTAGCAGAAGGGAAAAAAGTTTTTTATTTTTTTGTCTTGCAGGATTTAAGAATCTTATTGTTCAGAGCGGTTTTTACAAGTTTTGTTTAAACATTTTGATTATTAGGCAGGTAGAGAATCTTCGGACTTTAATAATATATTAAGTTGTGGTCTGATAGTTGTTATACTTTTGTACTGGTACAGTTTTTAAGATTCGCTGAAAGACAAGTAAGTAGAAGACATTGGAGAGGTTTTTTTACGACACTGATTCCATTATTGTATTAACCAATTTTTTTAAAATCTCTAAAACCATCTTTTTATGAGAAAAGCTGACGTAGTAAGCAGTATTGCCGAAAAAACAGGAATCCCTAAAGTCGACATCCTGGTGGCGCTCGAAGCATTTTTTAAAGAAGTAAAATCTTCTTTGATTGAAGGCGAACCGGTTTATGTTCGCGGCTTTGGAAGTTTTATCCTGAAGAAACGTGCGGCTAAGATTGGCCGAAACATTAAGAAAAATGTCGCGGTTGAAATTCCTGAGCATTTTATTCCCGCATTCAAACCTGCAAAGGAATTCGTTCAGGCAGTAAAAGAATCGAAACACGATCTTGTAGAGTATAAGGAAGCAGATCTAATTGAACAATAGGGACATTGCAACGGGGTGATTTCCGTACCTTTGCGCAGAAAATTTTTGATTCTTGCGACCGGTACACTACATCTCTATAGCAATAGCAATAGCTCTTATAGCAATATTATATTTTGGCGGAAACACTGTTCCTCCAAAAAAAGAGGGTGCAACACCACCAATGGCAGGGGCAAATGCCGACCACCAGTCAGTGAAGCCTGCCTCTTTCGACTCTATACTTATAGCAGCGCGTCAACAAATACCGGGACATGCTGCTGCTGAGATAAAGACCATCGAAAATGAACTTTCAGCCATAGGCGATTCGTCGCATATGGCTGTTGTTTTTGATACTCTTGCACAGCTTTGGCTACAACACAAACAGCCGCAGGTAGCCGCCTATTATTATCTTCAGGAAGGCAAGTTGGAGAATTCCGAAAAAAAGCTGACCTTTGCAGCCCAATTATTTTTGGAGCTGGCAAGAAAGGCTAATTCAGAAGCAATTCAAGCCTGGCTGGGGGAACGGGCAATCGAAGGTTTTAGTAAGGCACTCGAGATTAACCCCGACAATGACACAACGAAGGTAAACCTTGCTGAGTGTTATATAGGAACCGGTTCGACCATGCAAGGCATAATGCTGCTTCGGGATGTAACAGAAAAAGATCCGGACAATGTTCAGGCAAACATAACCTTAGGACAGCAAGGTATTGTTTCAGGGCAGTTAGATAAGGCAATAGGACGATTTGAGCGAGTGCTAAAGAAAGAGCCACAAAATGTGGAGGCGCTCCTTGGAATGGCCGAAGCTTATAAAACCCGGGGAGATAAGCAGAAGGCAATAGAAGTGCTGGAGCAGGCAAAAAAAGTAATGAACAACCCTGAATTCAGTAAGGACGTTGACGACTATATAAAATCATTTAAATAACTATCTAAATTTCGTGTTATGCCTTGTGGTAAAAAGAGAAAAAGACATAAGATCGCTACGCACAAACGTAAAAAGCGTTTGAGAAAGAACCGTCATAAGAAGAAATAGTTGAGGGAAATTGCTTCCCTGGCTGTTTTTCTACTTCTCTATACAGCAGCCTTTCCTTAGTGTTAGGCGGAAAACAATTCCTTACATCTTGGCACGTATATCTAAAGATTTGCTTAAGGTGTAAGGTTTTGTTATTGCATACCGCAATCCGGTGCCTTCGAGCATTAGATAGCCAGCCCGGGAGATTGGAATAAAGACGGTAGCATGAACAAAGAACTTATTATTAATGCTTCGGGAGATGGCGTTGAAATTGCCCTTCTGGAAGATAAAAGGCTTGTAGAACTTCATTACGAACATTCGCAGGATCAATTTGCCGTCGGCGATCTTTATCTGGGAAAGGTAAAGAAGCTTATGCCGGGGTTGAATGCTGCGTTCGTAGATGTAGGCTATGAAAAGGATGCCTTTTTACATTATACGGACCTCAGTCCTTATTTTCGCTCTCTCGTAAAATTTACCAAGCAGTCTATTGAAGGAAACGTCCCCTGGGGAAATGATTTCGGAAAGTTTAAAAACGAAAGCGAGATCATTAAATCAGGAAAGATCACGGAAGTGATGAATGGAAAGCCTGAGGTGCTGGTGCAGATCCTGAAAGAGCCGATTTCCTCTAAAGGTCCGCGTCTAAGCTGTGAAATTTCTCTACCAGGACGTTTTGTAGTCCTTACCCCCTTCAATGATATTGTTGCTATTTCCAGAAAGATACACTCTGCTGATGAGCGCAAAAGACTGCAGAAGATTGTAGAAGCGATCAAGCCAAGAAATTTTGGGGTAATCGTTCGCACTGCTGCTGAGGGAAAGAACACTGCAGATCTGCATGCCGACATGATGGAACTTTCTGAAATGTGGGAGTCGATTCAAAGGAATTTGAAGGGAGCGAAGCCTCCGCAAATCATTTTGAGCGAGCAGGATAAGACTACTTCGATTCTCCGCGACCTATTAAGTGACAGCTTTCATAAGATAGTAATCAATGATAAGAAGCTGGTAACTGAGACAAAAGAATATATATCACGTATTGCTCCTGAACAGGAAGAAATAGTGACATATCATCCAGGCGGCCAACCGGTTTTTGATCAATATGGTGTTACCAAACAAGTAAAATCGTCTTTCGGTAAAACTGTAAACCTGGACAGCGGCTCATACCTTATCATTGAACATACAGAAGCACTTCACGTTATAGATGTAAACAGCGGTACGAGAAGCGCAGATTCATCCCAGGAACAGAGCGCTCTTGCCACCAATCTGGAAGCGGCAAAAGAAATTGCAAGACAAATGCGTCTTCGTGATCTTGGTGGTATTATCATCATCGACTTCATCGATATGCGCCTTCCGGAGAATAAGAAGAGACTACTGGAGGCGATGGAGGGCTACATGGCAAATGATCGCGCACGTCACACCCTTCTTCCCATTTCTAAGTTTGGATTGATGCAGATAACCCGGCAGAGGTTGCGTCCCGAACTAAACATCTCTACAGCAGAAGTATGTCCCACCTGTAAAGGCACGGGTAAGATTGGGCCTTCTATTCTGATTGCTGACGAAATTGAAAAGGACCTTAAGTACTTGCTTAATCAGGGGCATAGACATCTTGCTTTGCATGTGCACCCTATTATGGCTGCATATTTAACTAAGGGAAATTTCTTCAACTCCATGATCTGGAAGTGGTATTGGAACTACAAGGTAAAAGTGAAGGTGGTAACAGACAATAATGCGCCTATCACACATTACCATTTCTACGATCGTAAAACAGATGAGATAATCAAACTTTAGTATTTTATCCTTGAAGGGATACTGCTGTTATGAAAAGCTTCAGTTTATATTGCTGCTGTTATTGATAGGTAAGCACAATATGATGAAGCAAGCGATTGTGAAATATGAGGCAGATGACAGATGCACCCTCAGATGAAAAATATGTGATTTACGACGAAGTTGGTGACGAAAAGAAATTAAGAATATAAGAGAAACGGGCGGTTTATTAAACTTCCAACGAAAAGCACAGACGCAAGAACCTGTGCTTTTTTTATTGCAATTTTGCACCCATGAACTGGTCTACGCTTTACAGCGCGAAGCGCACAGGAGATAAAGAAAGAAAGGATGCTAATCCTGATCCGGTCCGTACCTCCTTCCTCCGCGACTATGACCGCATTATTTTTTCCTCGCCCTTTAGAAGGCTGCAAAATAAGACGCAGGTTTTTCCTTTGCCGGGTGCAGTATTTGTACATAATCGCCTTACACATAGCCTTGAAGTAGCTTCTGTTGGCCGGTCCCTCGGAAAAGCTGTCGGAGAAGCCATTGCTTTGCGGTACGAGGGTGAGTCTTCTCACTTTGAAGATTTTTATCGGCATGAGCTTCAGTCGGTTGTTGCTGCTGCCTGTCTCTCCCACGATATTGGTAATCCGCCTTTTGGACATTCGGGGGAAGATGCCATTCGAAATTATTTTGTTGAATTAGAAGGCGATACCCAAAAAATTCTCAACGATTATTTAAGTCAAAACCAAAGAAAGGATTTTGAATGGTTCGAAGGAAACTCGAACGCACTTCGTATTCTGACGCACAGCTTCAATGAAAATGAGCCCGGCGGTTACAAACTCACTTACGCAACCCTTGCTGCTATTGTAAAATATCCCTGTAGTTCTGCGGAGGGCTTTGATAAGAGCACCGGCCTGATTGCAACAAAGAAATCGGGCTATTTCGATAGTGAAATTCCTGTATTTGAGGCTATTGCGGGAAAGCTTGGCATGCTGAAGAAGAATGGCTTTGATCACGTCTATGCCCGTCATCCTTTTGTGTATCTGACAGAGGCAGCAGACGACGTATGTTACCGGGTGATAGATCTGGAAGACGCCCACAGATTGCATATCGTTTCGCTTGAAAAGTTCATGAGTCTGTTCCTTCCTTTTTTTGAGACAGAGAAGGGGTACAATGGGATTGAGTACGTCATGAAAAAGCTAGATAATATCAATGATGACAATCAAAAAGTGCAGTTTATCCGTGCAAAATGGATTGGGTTGATGGTTGAAAAGCTGTCGAAGATATTTTTAGAAAAGGAGAAAGAATTGCTCGGGGGGATGTTGGAAACGGATCTTTTAAATTGCCTTTCGGAGAATGATCGGGAGCTTATTAAAAGGATTAATCAGTTTTCCGTGCAACATATTTATAATTACCGGTCTGTGGTGGAAATTGAAATTGCAGGCTTCAACATCATTGGAGGACTGTTGAAGGAGTTTGTGGGTGCAGTTGTCTGTCCGGATAATGCACGAGCCCAAAAATTGCTACAGCTAATTCCAGCGCAATTCCTGGTAGCGAGGAGTAAAGAACACCTCTACGGTGATATTCAATCTGTAGTAGATTTTATCTCTGGTATGACTGACCTTTACGCAATCGATTTATATCGTAAGATTACTGGAATCACTATACCGGAACTGCGGTAGTATCTATCCTATCTGTTTTGACGAAGGAGAGTTGTTCTCCTATTAAAAATTTTCGCTGTGCACCCAAGACATTTAAAAATAGTTGACTACACATATGATTTGCCGAACGAGCGCATTGCAAAATACCCTATGCAAGAGCGTGATGCATCGAAGCTGCTGGTGTTTAAGCAAGGAAGCATTTTGGAAGACGGTTATCGAAATATAGCAACACATATACCTTCTGAAACACTCCTTGCTTTTAACCAAACCAAAGTGGTGCACGCCCGCTTGCTGTTTCATAAACCTACCGGAGGCAGCATTGAAGTTTTTTGTCTTGAGCCACACGAACAATATCCAGACATTCAAAATGCGATGCTGCAGAAGGAAAAAGTGTGGTGGAAGTGTATGATTGGTGGAGCGAGTAAATGGAAGCATGGACTTGTCCTGACCGAAACTTTTACTGAACAAGGATTTTCTTTAACGGCTTCCATAGTGGGCCGCGAAACCGGTTCTTTCACCTTAGAGCTTAGCTGGGACAACGACAATCTCACGTTTGCTGAAGTATTACATATAGCGGGTAAAGTTCCGCTACCGCCCTATCTTCATCGCGAAGCGAAAGCAGAAGATGAAGAACGCTATCAAACAATCTATGCAAAACACGAAGGAAGTGTAGCGGCGCCGACTGCAGGCTTGCATTTCACCCAACGGGTAATGCAAAGTCTTTCTGAGAAACACATATCCCTTGAATTCGTAACACTGCATGTCGGAGCGGGAACATTCAAGCCTGTGAAATCACAAACCATGGAAGAGCACGAAATGCATTCAGAATGGATAGATGTTTCTGTAGATCTCATTGAAAAGCTGGTTGCACGTTTGGACAGAGGGATTGTGGCTGTCGGTACTACTTCTCTTCGGACGCTCGAAAGCCTTTACTGGATAGGTGTGAAGCTGCTCAAACATTCCGTTCCTGACTTTGAACAGATTGCTGTAACCCAGTGGGAGCCTTATGAACAGGCTGAGAATGAAATTCCTGCAAACCATGCTTTACAGGCTCTGGTTGATTGGCTATTGCAAAATCACCAGCAACGATTAGTAACCCGGACACAAATACTAATCGCGCCCGGCTATGAATTTAAAGTAATCAAAGGGCTTATTACTAATTTTCACCAGCCACAGTCCACTCTATTATTACTTGTAGCGGCTTTAATCGGTGAAGACTGGAAACAAGTTTATCAATATGCGATGGAGCACAATTTCCGGTTTTTGAGTTACGGCGATGGTAGTCTGCTCTGGAAGTGATAGACATCTTGCTCCCATCAATGAGCAAACAAATACGCTAAATTTTACTTTACAAAAACAATTTATTTTTACATTGATGAACACACAGGAATTTATCGCTGCTGCTTTAAAAGAAGATATTGGTGCTGGAGACTTTTCAACGCTTGCCAGCATCGATCGAAGTGCGGCAGGAAAAGCGGTGTTGAAAGTAAAGGAACCGGGTATTTTAGCAGGAGTAGAACTGGCACAGGAGATCTTTCATTATATTGAACCTGGGGCCAAATTTTCTATTTACAAAAAAGACGGCGAACGGGTAGAGGTCGGCGATATTGCCTTTGACGTGAGCGCCAGGGTTTACACCATTCTCCAGGCGGAAAGATTAACGCTGAACTGTATGCAACGCATGAGTGGTATTGCCACGCTCACAAACAAATACGTCCAAAAAGTAAAAAGCTACAAGGCCAAAATTCTTGACACGCGGAAGACCACACCCCTCTTTCGAACCTACGAAAAGGAGGCTGTGCGAATAGGAGGAGGTGTGAACCACCGTATGGGACTTTATGATATGGTGATGCTAAAAGACAATCACATCGATTTCTGCGGAGGTATTGAAAAGGCAATAGAGAAGACAAATCTATACCTGAAATCAAATAATCTGGCCCTGAATATTGAGGTCGAAACCCGTAGCCTTGAGGACGTACAAAAGGTGCTAGCCGTGGGAAATGTACACCGGATCATGCTGGATAACTATACACCGGAGCAAATAACGGAAGCTGTTAAACTGATCGACGGAAGATACGAGACGGAAGCTTCCGGCGGAATAACCTTGGAAAATGTAGAAGCTTATGCAAAAACGGGCGTTGATTTCATTTCTGTCGGGGCAGTTATTCACCATGCGGTTAGTATGGATCTGAGTTTAAAGGCACAGGTGATTTAATGAAGCATCTGGTATTCATTGTTAATCCGAGATCGGGAATAGACCGGCAAAAGGCCATACAGAAGACAATTGAAGAATGCCTTGATCACGGACAATTCACGTATGAAATCCAGCACACACAATATGCGAAACACGGCACCTTGCTTGCAAAGGAAGCAGCAAACAGAGGTGCTTACGCGGTTATTGCCGTTGGTGGTGATGGATCTGTGAACGACGTTGTAAAAGGATTAATTGATACCGATACAGCACTTGCTATAATTCCAAAGGGATCGGGGAACGGACTTGCAAGAACATTGGATATACCATTGCAAGAACGTGAGGCGATAGGCATAATTAACAGGAAGAAGACGATTTCAATAGACATTGGTTATGCAAATGAACATCCGTTCATCAGTAATGCAGGCGTAGCTTTCGACGCCCTTATTTCTGAGAAATTTGCAAAGAGTCTTCGCCGTGGATTGACAGTCTATAGCTGGCTCGTAACGAAACACATGTGGATGTATAAGGAGTGGGAATGGGAAATAACCATCGATGGAAAGCGACTAAAGGAAAAGGCCTTTATAATAAACGTTGCAAATGGCCGCCAATTCGGGTACAATTTCAAAATAGCACCGGGCGCAAGCTGGACCGATGGTTTACTTGATGTAGTCATCATAAGGAATTTCCCAAAAATCTTAGGTGGTATTATGGCACTGCGGCTGTTGAAAGGTACTATTATTCAAAGTCCCTATGTAAAGCACTATCACGCGAAGGAAGTCATCATATCTCATCCAAAGCTTAAGGTAATACAGGTAGACGGAGACCCACAGCCGAGCCTTAACAATGTTCTTTTCAAAGTAATGCCCGGAGCCCAAAAAGTACTTGTGCCATAAAAAGCACCCTTCTAAATGACCAAGTAAAGCAAACAATAAATATCTTTATCTCTAAACGAGTTCAAAAAATAGCTTTCTTGACTAACAACTCAGCTAAAAATTGCGTCTAAGGTTTATAATATAGCGGTTATGAAAAAACATACACATTCGATAGCGTTGTTGTGTCTATCAGTTCTTTTTATTTTCTCGGCCTGTAACAAGGAGAGCAGTAATTCCGGAACCCTTCCTCCGACAGATAATTCCTACCGCATGGTTCTAAGCAATGCGTTTGCCGGACTACGGTCTGCGCCAGAGGAGCTTGAAGTGAATGCAGGTAGCTTTCAGGTCGTCCATGGAATGAACAAAACAAGACTGGTTTTCTATCCCAACTCCTTTAAAGACAAAAACGGCAGCATTATCACTACTGGCCAGATTAAAATCAAGTTGATTGAGATGTATCGTCCCGGTCAAGTGATTGCTAATCGCTCAAGTGCAACCGCAAGTGGTCGCTTGTTGATCAGCGGAGGACAAGTTTATATAAAGGCATATCGTGCTGGACAAGAAGTTTATCCAACTGTATATGGTATCGGATTTCCTCAGCCAGCTGCATCTATGCAACCTATGAATCTCTTCTATGGTGCAAATAATAATGAAGACTCTACAGTTACCTGGGACGAAGCGACCAGGAACGACGGAACCACCACCAGCGGAACTATGGTGGACACAGTAACAAACAGATTTGTATATCAGTTTGACTCCTGCACCAATTTTAACTGGATTAACTGCGACTACTTTTATACATATACACAGCCGCTGACAAACATGTCAATTGTTGTAAAAGATTCGTTCAATACCTTCAACGATACAAATACCCAGGTATTTGTCGTTTTCCCTGCTATAAATTCCGTAACCTGGTTTCAGGCATATGACCCGATCACTCATGCTTTCTCCCTGTCGCCCAACTACTTTGTACCAGTCGGCATGAACTTTCACACTGTATCAATATCAGTTAAAAACGGGACGTATTATTATGACCAGAAGCTAAACCTTACCGTTACAAATAATCTGGTAGACACTTTGAAACCACAGCCGCAAACGCTTTCCTATATTATAAGTGCGCTAAACTCATTATAGCAACAGTCATTGTAAAGATCAAAATCCTGCTCCGATAGAGCAGGATTTTTCATGTTTGCAGGTATTTTGAGATAGCCCGGCGAAAGCCTTCAAAATGGGAACTGGCTCCATTCATTAGAAAGAAAATGGGAGCAACTCTAACAAAGCAACTCAAACCTGCGTCTATCCCTTCAAACAATTAATCTTTTAAAATTTTCGTTATGAAAAGAAAACTACTTGTGCCCTTGGCACTGTTACTAACAATGTTGTTTTGTAGCACACAGAAGTCTGATGCACAGATAACCGCTGTAAGCATTGATTCGCTTATGAATTTTTCCCCAAGCATTTGCTTTGTACCGGACAGCGCACAGCTTATGATGATGGGACATGCTTCAGGAACGCTCGCGCTTAATGATTCTGTAGACCTGTATGTAAACTTCGGTGACGGTTCAGACTCAACATTTACATTGCCATTATATCAGAATCAGGGATATTTCTGGAGCTATATCTGGCACACTTATCAGACCCCGGGCACTTTTACCGTGATGGCTGTTGCTACTACATCTAATGGCGTTACTGATACATCTTACGCCAATGCAATTGCGTATACAAATTCCTGCGCGAACCTTTCAGGCGACCTCTACGTAGACGCTAATAATAATTGTATCAAAGATGCTGGTGAATCAATCATTGCATGGAAAAGTCTGACTATTACAGGAGGTGGAGTCATCTACTACGCATTTGCAGATATGACCGGTCACTACTCAATAAATCTTCCTACCGGCACAACTTATACCATTACGCCAAACGTTTCTTATACCAATCTTATACCTGCGTGTCCTACATCCGGATCCGCAACTGTAACTCTTTCTGGTACCCCTTCAACGCAGGATTTCGGCTTTACGTGTTCTGCAACGAATGCCGATTATAGCGTAAACCTTTTTTCCTCCAACTTCAGGCCGGGATACATTAGGACGATTTGTGTCTATTCAATTAGCAACAGTGCCTGTGGCCTTTCACCTGCAACAGTTACTGTTACGTTGCCTCCCGAATTGACTTATCAAAGCACTATGGGTTCTTACCCCGCGCCAACTGCTTCAGGAAGCACCCTTACATGGAATACACCTCCGTTCAACGCATTTAGCTCCTTTATAAGTTACATAAACGTGTTAGTTGACCCTAATGCTGTTTTGGGAGACACACTTTGCGTGACCGCTGTGGTAAGCACAACACCGCCCGATGCCAATCCTGCAAACAATTCAGCAACTATCTGCAAGCCTGTAAGCAACTCGTTAGATCCTAACGATAAAGAAGTTTCTCCTATGGGCTCCGGTTCCCAAGGCTATATCCTTAATGGTACACCGCTTACTTACCTTGTCAATTTCCAAAACACTGGTAACGATTTGGCTTACAATGTAACCGTAAAAGACATGATTGATAATGACCTTGATCTTTCAACTTTCAGAGTGTTAAAGACCAGTCATCCTGTTCAGGTAGCGATAGTTGGAAATGAAGCTAATTTCCGCTTCGACAATATCAACCTTCCTGACAGCGGCGCTAATGAACCTGCAAGTCATGGTTACATTCTTTACGCAATCATGCCTAAAGCGAATCTTGCAGTAGGCACTCAGATAAATAATACTGCAGACATCTATTTCGATTATAACAGTGCCATTGTTACCAACACTACGCTAAACACTATCGGAACGGCCCAAAGCATACAACAGATATCATCTGGTAGTATGAACGCATCTATTTATCCAAATCCGGCCAACGAAACTGTATTCGTAACCGTGAAGGAAAACGGTGGCTTCAAGGCTCAGCTTTTCGACATCATGGGCAGAACAGTTCGTGAAACTACCACTAAGGCAAATAATGTTACAATCAATGTACATCAGTTATCAGCAGGCATGTATTTCTTAAGACTTACAAATGCTGACAATAAGGTGCTGACAACGAAAATTAACGTTACCCACTAAGGGGCTGCATTGTTATGAGGGACTGTACCACATTCGGTACAGTCCCTTTTTTATTGTGTCATTGGCGAATTTTGCTTAGCGACAAATTGATCTTCACACAGGCTTGTGTCCTTCACTTGGTCTCTGTGCGCGACAGAGTAGCGGGCATAAAAAAAGCCGTGTCCTTTAGTCTGACACGGCTATCTCTAAAACCACATTATCAATTTTTTCCCACTATAAAAACAAACGGTTCTTCTGCGCGCTCCTTTATTGCCCTGTGTACTTTATTAGGCTTAGTCAGTTTCTTATATTTCTGCAGATCTATCACTTCCATTTGCCAGCTATAAAGTCTTTGAATGTTTGCGTGACGAGTATATGCTGAAAGAAAAACAGCGGAATAGACATCGGCTGCGATGATGTTTCTTTGGTAATGTAACCACACTTTATTTCTTCTGCTCCACATAACTAAACATTTTAGCGATAATGTTTCGGCTGTTTGTAAACCTTATTTAAGTCGCTTCCGCAGCCGCAGTTTTTACTAGTACTACAACTTTGTGCCAACAAAACGGAGCCCAGAATCAAAAGCATGTAAACCGCTGTCTTATTTGCCTTAATCCGCTTCATAAATCTGCTACATTTGTAAGAAGGTAAAAGTAGATATTATCGCTAACGTACAAAAACGTATTCTTATTGCTCCTCTCGACTGGGGGTTAGGACACACAACCCGCTGTGTTCCCATCATTCGAACCTTAATAGAAAAGGGCCATATTCCTGTCTTTGCGGGTAACGACTGGCAGCGAAAATATATCAGTGAGACCTTCAGGAACATAACTTCGATTCACCTGGATGGCTACAATGTCCGTTATGCGAAAACTAAGGCCGGTTTCTTGTTTTCATTCGCCGTTCAATTGCCACGCTTGTCCAAAGTCATTAAACAGGAACATGAATGGCTTCTCAACATCGTTAATGAACAGGAAATAGACTACATTATATCAGACAATCGCTACGGCTTGTATCATCCTAAGATAGCTTCAGTTTTTATGACCCATCAGCTGGAAGTGCAAAGCGGTATTAACGATGGGGTGGATCATTGGTTGAGGTCTATTCATTATAAGTACATTAATCGCTTTAGAGAATGCTGGATAGTGGATGTAGAAGGCACACCAAACCTCAGTGGGCGATTGGCGCATCCTTTTCAGCTTCCTGATACTGCTAAATATATTGGACTATTATCTCAGCTATCGGATACTGACTATCAAAAAGCAGAGAGGCACTTGCTGATTTTGTTATCTGGCCCGGAACCGCAGAGAAGCTTGCTATCAGACATTCTATGGGCGCAGCTGCAAGGCTATAAAGAGCCCGTTGTGTTTGTTGAAGGCAGCAGTACGGTCAAAAGGAGGCAGAACATTTCCTCCAATATATCCTACCATATGCAGCTCACTAAAGATGCGCTCTTACTGTTGCTACAGACAGCTTCTCTGGTTATTTGCAGAAGCGGCTATTCTACACTAATGGATTTGGTAGCTTTAGAAAAAAAAGCAATTGTCATCCCCACACCAGGGCAAACTGAACAGGAATACCTTGCAAAGCACTTGCATGAGGAAGGCGTTTTTTATGCTGCGACTCAAAAAGGATTCAACTTAGCCTCCTCATTATCTGACAGTTTTGCGTTCCCATTCAAAAAGCTGGCGTTAACAGATTCATTTAACAGATATAAGCCAGTCATGCAGCAGGAACTTGACTGCTTGTAGCGAGACGGAGGCCCGCTATTTTTTAAAGATATTTTGCGCTATTTTTACCCCCTAAATTTTAGACATGCAATTCCCGGATAATCTCAGGTACACTAAAGATCACGAATGGATCAAAATGGAAGGCAATACTGCCATCGTAGGTATTACTGATTTCGCGCAGCGTGAACTTGGCGATATCGTTTTCGTTGATATTAATGCGGTAGGAAAGGCTTTGAAAGCAAATGAAATCTTTGGAAGCATTGAGGCAGTAAAAACCGTGTCAGATCTTTATCTGCCCGTTGATGGTACTATTACCGAGGTAAATCCTGATCTCGAAGGCAACCCCGAGACCGTAAACAGCGATCCTTATGGTAAAGGCTGGATGGTAAAAATGACTTTAGCCAATCCTTCTGATGTGGATGCTCTAATGGATGCGGCAGCCTATGAGCAGTCCGTTGGATAAAGCGATGTGGAAAGTTTTTTCTGAGATCACAATAAACAAAAGACGAGCAAGGTTGCTGGCAATTCTCTGGACCTTGCTCATTTTCTTTTTATGCTTTTTGCCTGCCAGAGATGTGCCGGAGGTGAATGTCCCTTTGATGGACAAATGGGTGCATTTTATCCTGTTCGGTGTGTTTTGTTTTCTTTGGTTACTCTCCTTTAGGAGCTTTACTATAAGGGATCTTTTTCTAATTTTTCTTGCTTCGGTAGCACTTGGGTGGCTCGTTGAGTTTTTCCAGGGACTGCTAACCTTTCTTGGTCGCAGCCGCGACAATATGGATGTTTTGGCTGATAGCATTGGAGGTTTGCTTGGCATTATTGTTTTTTACACCACTCATCGACTACAGAAGAAAAAATGAAGCGGCAGTAGCTACCCTTCCGTCGTACCCTTTCTACTTGACTCTTGTCAATCACTCTTTCTACTTTCTCTTTCCTACTACCTACTCGCTACTTGATACTCCCTATTTGCTACTCGCCCTACTTTCTACTTTTGTCTTTCCACTTTCTACTCCAGTCTTTCTACTTTTGTCTTTTTACTTTCTACTTTAAAGCAGATGATTTATAGAAGTAAAGCTCCGCTAAGGATTGGACTTGCCGGAGGCGGTACGGATGTCAGCCCCTATTGCGATCTATATGGCGGCGCAATACTCAATGCTACCATTTCACTTTATGCCTACGCCAGTATTGAGTTGCTGCACATCCCGGAAGTTATTATTGAAGCAATAGATAGAAATGAGACAACTACCCATCCTCTTCATCCATCTTTGCCGCTCGATGGCCGCCTTGACCTTGCAAAAGGAGTTTATAACCGGGTGGTAAAGGACTACGGTCCGCTCCCGTCCGGTTTTAAGCTAACCACTTATGTGGATGCACCTGCAGGTTCCGGACTTGGTACCTCATCTACCCTAATGGTGGCCATTCTCGGTGCATTTGCCGAGTGGCTTAAGCTGCCACTTGGTGAGTACGATATGGCACATACTGCCTACGAAATTGAGCGGCTGGAAATGAATATGGCCGGCGGTAAGCAGGATCAGTACGCCGCAACATTTGGCGGGGTAAACTTCATGGAGTTTTATGATGGAGACAAAGTGATTGTGAACCCACTTCGTATTAAATCTAAATACCTTTACGAACTGGAAAATAATCTTCTCCTGTATTTTACCGCAACGAGCCGTCTATCGTCCACTATCATTGAGGCACAGCAGAAAAATGTAACGGATAATAAGCAGTCTTCTATAGAAGCAATGCATCAGCTTAAAGAGCAATCCCGGATGATGAAGGAAGCATTGCTGAAGGGTAACATTGATGAAATAGGTCCAATACTCGATTTCGGCTTCCGCCACAAAAAGCAAATGGCACAAGGCATCAGTAACACCATGATGGATGATATTTACGAAGCTGCATTGAAGGCAGGTGCTACCGGGGGAAAGATAACAGGAGCTGGCGGGGGTGGTTTCATGATGTTTTACTGCCCGGGAAATACAAGCTACAAGGTAAAGCGAGCATTGACACAATTTGGTGGTAGTCTCCGCCCTTATCAATTTACGGAGAGAGGGCTATTTACCTGGGGCGTTTGATAAATGGTGAATGTTGTGTTTATTCATCATTCAAAGCCAGCTATCATTTATCATTCAATATTCATTAATCAAATTAAGAGAACGTGGAGTGTATCATTCTCGCAGGTGGCTTAGGGACAAGGCTCAAAAATGCGATTGGAGACTATCCAAAGTGTATGGCTGCGGTAAACGAAAAGC
>DATJDP010000108.1:0-11537 GCA_035497355.1 Flavipsychrobacter sp. | reverse complement strand
AGAACTGACTCGGTGAGGAACTGCCTTTGAATGGTGGAAGATCTTGCACCTAATGCTTTGCTGATACCAATCTCGCGCGTTCTTTCTGCTACGGAAACAAGCATAATGTTCATTAAGCCTATGACAGATCCTAGCAGCGTGATAATGCCGATAATGAGTGCGGCCCAGCCAATGTACTGTACTATATCCAGCAGCGATTCCGCTAACGTATCGTTCTGATACACGGAAAAATTGGCGGGAGAGCCGAGGGGTATCTTCCGTATGATCCTGAATAAGCCTTCCGCTTCTTCTGCAGCAAACTTTTTCCTGTTCACATCATCCACCATCACGCTGATAATGAAGCTTTGATCCCCGCCATATACTGCTCGTACATTAGACATGGGTAGAAGAACCATGTTGTCTGCATTCATGATCATGCTGCCTCCTTTCGATTCCGCCACTCCTATCACCCGATATTTCACATCGCCGATAGAAACCGTCTGGTCCAGCGCCTTTTTGTATTTTGTTTTAAAGAGTTTTTGGGCTACGCCGTTGCCGAGGATACAGACGTAGCTTCCAGAGTTAATTTCATAGTTGGAGAAATTTCGGCCCACCTCGAGCTTTGTGTCTGAGAGCTTGAGATAGTTTTGGTCTACGCCGATTGTACGGACGTTTGGATTTGTTTTTTGTGATGCAAAGCGAACAGTGGCAATCATTGTTCCTGTCACAGATAAGCCCACAGTGGAAGGCACTTTGAAACGTTCCTTAAACTGACGGGCTTCATCGTAGGTGATGGATTTGATCTCTGTAGACGAGATACTGACGTTGCCTCCTTTTCTCTTTTTCTTGATGATCTCGTTCGTTATCTGAAACGAGTTAGCGCCAAGGCTGCTGAAATTGCTGTTCACGCTTGCCTTCAGTACTTCAATACATGTCAGTATCCCGATAAGCGCCCATAGACCAAGCGCTATAATGGAAATGGTAAGTATTGACCGAAGCCGGTTATTCTTTATTGCACGAAAAGCAAGCGTAAGATTAAACAGAAATTGCATGCGCTATCAAAGTTAGCTTGCTATTGTTTTATAAAGCGTTTCGAAAACGCGATCTTTCCATCTATGCTTACGGCGTTTAAAAAATAGGTTCCGGGAGCGAGTGTTGCAATGTCAAACTGAATTCTATTACTGCCTTCTTCACAATGTTCCTTCAGTATTTCATCCACTTTTCTGCCCGTTATATCAAAGATGGTAAAGGTTAGATCAGCCTCTCTGCTAAGATCGAATCCTATTTTTATCACCTCTGAGGCCGGGTTCGGATAGATAACAGAATTGTTTGTAGCTGCCGGTGTTGTCTTTATTGAATTGACAAAAGGAGAAACAAGCTTGCCGATGTAGTTGCCATATTCTTTGTCGTTTCTGCCATAGATGCCAACAGCCCATACTGTGCCAAACGAGTTGTAGTCAGGCTGCGAGCCGCTGTAATCGCCCCATCGCTGCACGGTATCATTCAGTTGCAGTATATAGTTGCTGCCTGTTTTGATATAGGTCATATCGGAGTACTGAGATCCGTCGTAGAGAATAGCTGCGAAGCCAGGGTAGGTATGCGGCCCTGTATAGTCGAATGAGATGATGGAAGCCTTGTCATTTCCGTTGTTGCCGGCATAAGAAAGGTTAGGGTATCCAAAATCAAGGGTGTCCACACTATATATATTGGCCTGCAACGTAGGTGCTGTTTTGTAGTTCGATATCTTGCCATGATACACAGCGCTGCCTCCAGTGGCCGGGTTAACCGTTGTGCTTACGAACTGAATTTCATTGCCTTCGGCAAATGCACCCAGTACTCTTCCGTCGTTGGTTGCAAGCACTACATTAGTGTCCGGTTGTCTGCCGTTCGGCGGTACGCCGTACGGTATATTGGAGACCAGAGGGGTAACAGTAAGATTGGCGCTTCCACCAATGGTGTCAGGTACTTTTACGAGAAATACGGTATCATTCTGCACGTCATAGTTCCGGTTTGATAAAAAGTACTGGTCAGGACCACCAACAAAGCTTCCTGCCTTTACCGGGTAAAGATTGCGAACGTTCTTTCCGTTAAAAGCAACATTTTGCCATAGGTTGTAAGTCACCGCAGTATCTCCATCATAGCCTTGTTGTTTATTGATCTGGAAAATCACACTTTCTTTAAATCCCTGCTGCCATGACTCACCAAACCGCACCTTGTTACCGGTCAGGAAGAACTCCTTTTGTGTAATAGCGATAGAAGGGTAGTCGAACCATGTTGTGTCGTTGGTTAAGTTGCCATAGAACTTGTAAAACTTCCACAATCCGCCCGGGTTGTTCGTTGCTGAAAAACCAACAATAATCCAGTTGCCGGCGTCCGTTTCATGTAGTATTACGCTGATGAAACGATCTGCATCGGCGTCGTAAATAACTTTCGGGTCGTAGCGAGATGTATTAAAACTATTCGGTAAGCCTACACTATTGGAAAATCCCCTTAAAGATTTTTTAGGAATAACCATTTGTCCGGTAGCCGCATTATGGACAGCCACTGAAGTATTCATCATCGCAATAGAAACATTTGCTTTTGACACAGCGAGACTATTGTCTGGAGGAATGCCAGGGCTTGTGTCTGCCACATAGCTAAAAGCCAGGACCGGTGGCGCAATCGCTGTGGTTTTATACTGAGTAAGAGATCTTTTTCTTGGAAATTGTTCCGCAATTCTCTGCTTGATTGCTCTTAGTTCTCTTTGTCCTCCTTCCGCATCAGGTTCCGGCATTTCAAGGTTGTACACCGTTGCATTATACTTGTCGTCTACCTTAGAAAGATCTACCTGTCCCGACAGCGGCGCGGTATATTGTTTTACGGTAGCCTGTTGAGCAGAGCAAGTGAAAGATGCTCCAAGTGCTGCCACTGTAAATAGCATTGCGAACTTCATCTGAAAATTTTTAATTGTTTTACCAGGGTGGATAGAGTCACATGGTGGCAGTCGTTTATGCCTTTTCTGTGATTGCCACCATGCCGGGTACATGAAAAGACAATTTCTCCTTAAAAGTAAAAAAACCGCTGCACAATCAGTAGCAGCGGTTTTAAAATAAATATATTCGTTTTAGCCCTGAAGCGCAGCGGCACCGCTTACAATCTCTGTAAGTTCCGTTGTAATAGCTGCCTGACGGGCACGGTTGTAGCTTATCTTCAACGAGCGTAAAAGGTCATTAGCGTTTTCGCTTGCCTTATCCATTGCCGTCATCCGTGCGCCATGCTCCGATGCATTAGCATCTAATATAGCCTTGTAAACCTGTGTATTCAGGATCTTTGGCATCAGCTCAAGCAACAGTACTTCCTTAGTAGGCTCGAAAATGAAGTCAGACTGCTTGCCATTCTCATTGCCTTCTATTTTAGGGATAGGCAGGTAAGCCTCAGAAACAAAGCGCTGTGTAGCAGCATTTTTAAACTGGCTATATACCAGTTCTACCCTATCAAACTCTTTATTCAGGAATGCCTGCTGGATGTATACAGCTACGTTCCGAACGTTTTCGAAACTCATATCTGAGAATACGGTCCAGTAGTTGTCAATCACCTTATAGCCATAACGCTGAAAATATTCGTATCCCTTTTTACCCAAAGGCAAAACAGTTACGTTTCCTTTCGCGTTTTGTGTGGCATATTTTTCCTTAATAGCCTCTCTCGTAAGCTTAATGATATTAGCATTGTAAGCGCCTGCCAGGCCACGGTCACTGGTTATTGGCACCAGCAAAATTCTTTCTGCCGGACGCTCTTCCGCAAGGGGTAATTCCATATCTGCCGCCGCACTGCTCACGATATTACTGAGCATTTCCTGCAACTTCTGTGCATAAGGACGCATCTGTAAAATAGAATCCTGCGCACGACGCAACTTTGCAGCGCTTACCATTTTCATGGCTTTAGTGATCTGCTGGGTCGACGTAACTGATTTTATACGATTACGAACTTCTTTAAGTTGTCCGGACATATTATTTAGATATCAAATGATAAAACTGGGCGCAAAAGTACGATAACTAACTGAAAACAGGAAAGTAAAAAACAAAAGCGGCTGGATGAATTAACGTTAAAGCTAACCTGAGCGCCCGCAGAATTAGTACATTAGCAGGCGCAATTTTTATGCCTGATGATTTCGCCTGAATCTTAGAATAATAACAGAAAGGAAAAGTATGCTACACAAAACAAAAATAATTGCCACAGTCGGTCCCGCCTCAAATACATACGAAAAACTACTTGCGCTTGTAGAAGCCGGTGTAAACGTGTTTCGCCTCAATTTTTCGCATGGTACCCACGATCAACACAGAGAAGTAATCGAACATATCCATAAGATCAATAAAGATTTCCCGTTCAATATTGCTATTCTGGCCGATCTCCAGGGACCGAAGCTGAGAGTGGGGGAAATAGAAGGCGGTTCCCTTCACTTAGATAAAGGGGATGAGTTCTTATTTACAAATAAAGAGTGCATAGGCACGAAAAACGGTATCTATATATCCTATCCTGATTTCTATAAAGATGTAAGGATAGGCGAAAAGATACTTTTGGACGATGGTAAGATAGAAGTGCTGGTAATAGAGATTACACAGGATAATTGTGTGAAAGTAAAGGTGTTGAATTCCGGCCTGCTGCTGCCAAAGAAGGGCGTTAATCTGCCTGATACAACTATTTCTCTTCCTTCTCTTTCTGAAAAGGATCTACGTGATCTCGACTTTATCATCTCTCAGAATATAGACTGGCTGGCGCTCTCCTTCGTTCGTAAGCCGGATGATGTAACCAACCTGCGGGCCATCCTTAAAGAAAAAGGCAACAACGCAAAGATTATTTCCAAAATAGAAAAGCCGGAGGCCCTAAATCATCTGCGCGAAATTATACTTGCGTCTGATGCCGTAATGGTAGCGCGCGGCGACCTGGGCGTGGAACTACCGCTGGAGCAAATCCCTATGATCCAGAAAAACATTATCCGAAAATGTATTCACCGCGCGAAGCCGGTGATCATTGCCACGCAGATGATGGAGAGTATGATTGACCGTACACGCCCCAACCGTAGTGAAATAACGGACGTGGCCAATGCAGTGCTCGAAGGGGCAGACGCGGTGATGCTGAGCGGAGAGACAGCAATGGGCCAATACCCTGAGCTGGTAATCCAGACTATGGTAAAGATCATTGAAGAGGTGGAAAAGGAAGAAATTGTCTACAACCGGAATCTGGTGCCCCAGCCGCATTCACCCTCTTTTTTAAGCGACGCACTGTGCTACAATGCCTGCGAGATTGCCAAAGACATTAACGCAAATGCGTTGATCGGCATGACGCAGTCTGGCTATACCGGCTTTATGCTATCCAGCTACCGGCCGCGTTCTCCGCTTTTTGTCTTTACTAAAACCCAGAGCCTCGTCAACCAGTTAAGTCTAAGCTGGGGCGTACAGGCCTTTTATTACGATAAGGAGGAAAGCGTTGACGAGATTATCAATGATCAGATCAACTTTCTGAAGGAGAAAAACCAGCTCACAAAAGGCGATATCGTTGTAAATACCTGCAGCCTACCTATTCATGAGCATCTGCCTACTAATATGCTTAAAATATCGATCGTAGAATAGGCATGTCGCTTTAACTCCGGCCTTCAGGCTGGAGACCTGAGTAGCGGTAAGAAGGCGTAAAAATGCCATGGATTAGTTTTTGCTGGCATGGAAGAAAGGCCATTCATGTCGCAACAACTGGAAAGGGAAAGGTATAAGCTGCTTAATTCGATAGAAAGGCTGCTTGAAGGACCCATGGTTTTTCTTGGCTTTATATGGCTGCTATTGCTGATCGTCGAGTTGGTCTGGGGATTGCCGCCTACGCTTGAGTATCTGAGCCTTGCTATTTGGATCATCTTTATCGTTGACTTCCTTATTAAGATCATTCTCGCACCGAAAAAAGCAGCTTTCCTCAAAAAGAACTGGCTTACCGCTATCTCTCTGTTCATCCCTGCACTTCGTGTTTTCCGTGTGTTTCGTGCTGTTCGGGCATTGCAGGGCCTGCGCGGTATCCGCCTGGTAAAGATTGTGTCTTCGCTCAATCGTAGTATGAAGAGCCTATCGGCCGCAATGGGCCGCCGTGGTTTCGGCTATGTAATGCTACTCTCCGCCGTCATAACCTTCGCGGGTGCAGCTGGCATGTATGCATTGGAACGTAATAACCAGGGATTTGAAAACTACGGCATGGCACTTTGGTGGACGGCAATGAGGGTGATTACTGCAGGCAGCGATTTCTGGCCTTCAACGCCAGAGGGGCGTGTACTTGCTTTCCTGCTTTCACTTTATGGCTACGCTGTCTTTGGCTACGTTACTGCTACCCTTGCTACTTTTTTCATTGGTGTAGACGCGCAGCAAAAGGACGCTCCTGTAGCTGGCGCAAAAGATGTGAAAGCGCTGGGGCAAGAGGTGAACCGTATGTCGAAACTACTGGAAGAAATGAATGAACGGCAGCAAAAAGCGAATGATCAGACATCATAGAAAGTATCTGCTGAGTGGTCTGCCAGCGAATTCATTTCTATCATTACGCTGTCGGTCTCAAAGATGAACTCATGCCAGGTAAGTGGAGGAATCTCAATTCTTGCAGGTGCCTCTATTCTTGCAGTATGCAGTGTTGCCTCTTCGGTTGTCTTCCAGTTGATCTTGCAGATGCCAGACATCAGCACCACTACTTCAGGGTTCTTGGCGTCGACCGCCCCTTTATGGTAATGCCTTCCACGTACGGCACCCGCTTTACTAAACACCATCATCTGTATGCCCTGCCGGTCCTGCATGTACTCGCAGTTGTAGCCACGGCTATCTTCGTTGAACGGCTTTATCGGTGTGATCTTCATAGTTACTACCCTTGTTCAGCTTCCGTTGTTTCCACCACCTCGCCCGGCAGGCGTACCTCAAATTCGTTGAGTGCTTTGCCCGGGTCGCCCTGCAATAGCAACTTTCCTTCTTCTGCCAGCTTCTTCAGGCGCCAGCCAAGCCACAAGTCGCCGGTAGGGATGTTGTATTTGCTCAATGCCTGTCTTACTATTTTTGATGCTTTTTGAAACTGCTGAGAACAAAAGCTAAGCAATTGCTGATCGTAATGATCTTCACCAACTGATTTTATCCGTTTTCCCAGTTCATGTATTCTAATCGGGGCGTTTTCTTCCACCAGTTTCTTCCACTCATCTATATCCACTTCCATCTCAGAAGGTGTCACCTGTCGCGATAGCTTTCTTGCCTTTACGAGTTCTTTTGGTAATATTCCGCTCAGGCTTTTCGGGTAAAAAACCTTCCCGCTTTCGTCCAAAAAAGGAAGTCCGGCTATGTTTACAATATTGAAGCGGCCTTTGTGTTTGGATAAATAGGGCAACATGCAATAATAAGCGCAAACATCGGCAGGGGCAGGAGCCATCCAGAACCATGCTTCCATTTGCTCATCCTTAAACATTGCTGCGGAGATGGCCAGAAGGCGCTCCATATCATCCACTTGTATAGCCGTTTTTTCGTTTGGGGCAATAGCATTCCAGTAAGCGCTACGCAACTCATTAAAGCTTTGTCCTTCTTCCTTTTTTAGCGGCCCGACATGAAGGATGTCTTTCCATACCACCACCTCACCTTCCATACTTCGTTCCATCTGTATCGCTTCTGCCAAAGGCGTTGCAGCCATATCACCCACTACAAAATGATAGATCATAGAGCGCAAAAATAATTGCTTCGCATGGGATAGTGGGGTAAAAAGTTGGAAAGACTTGTGGCGGGGCTCTCCTCAATGAGGAGTATCGTGGCAGCATTCGACCGTTGCGAGGTGTAGGAAACAAATAACAGTCTATAGTACAGATATTAGGAAAGAATTTTTTTGAAAAAGAGTTTGGAGAAATGACACCCCTGCTTATCTTTGCAATCCCAAAACGGTACAGCGGTATCACAAAGGGGAAAGTTCTTAAAACGGAAGCATAGCTCAGCTGGTTCAGAGCATCTGCCTTACAAGCAGAGGGTCCGCGGTTCGAATCCGTGTGCTTCCACAGAATACACCGTACTTCCGAAAGAAGTACGGTTTTTTTATGCTCGTTACTTTGAATTGCTATTGAGCGATGCTTCGACAGGCTCAGCATGACAGTAAACTTCATCTGAGTAACGGGATTAAGCTTAATAGAACTGTCAGTCTGAGCCTGTCGAAGACGACGTTTGATTCTTAATATTTGATAACCGGACAATCTCTTGCCAGTCTTCTATAAACAATGCTTCTTTCTTTTTCCGAGACCAACCTTTTACTTGCTTTTCGAACGCGATCGCCTGATTCACATCGCGAAAAAAATCGCAGTACTTTAGTTTTACAGGCCGACGTTTATAGGTAAAGCTCTTTTTGTCATACCCGGTATTATGTTCCCATAAACGCCGTTCAATATTGTTTGTAATTCCTGTATAATAGCTTCCATCGCTACATTCAACAATATATACCCAATAGGTATGGTGTTTCATAATTCAACGGTTGAAGGAAGAATAAAAACGTTTGAAATCAAGAGTAAAAATAAGAAGCAGTTCTATTCAACAATCCTTCCATAAACTCAGGATGACAGCAAAACTTCTTCGGGATAAGGGGATTAAGCTTAATAGGGTTGTCAGTCTGAGCTTGTAGAAGACCATGTCAGTCTGAGCCTGTCGAAAACCATGTCAGTCTGAGCCTGTCGAAAACCATGTCAGTCTGAGCCTGTCGAAAACCATGTCAGTCTGAGCCTGTCGAAGACCATGTCAGTCTGAGCCTGTCGAAGACCATGTCAGTCTGAGCCTGTCGAAGACCTGCCTGGCATTAGAATAACGATTAAACAATGCTTCGACAGGCTCAGCATGACAGTAGACTGCGTCTGAACAACCCTATTAGGCTTAATCAAATTGTCAGTCTGAGCTTGTAGAAGACCATGTCAGTCTGAGCCTGTAGAAGACCATGTCAGTCTGAGCTTGTCGAAGAACATGTCAGTCTGAGCTTGTCGAAGACTGCTCCACGATCTCGGTCATATCTATGCCGCTATGGCTTTCATCATAGACACATTCACCATTTTTTATCAATAGCACCTGCGGAGACTCATGATGAACCTGGAACATCTCTGCTATCTTGTTTGATAAGGACCTGTAGCGAATGAGATCCAGATAATAAAACGGAATGTTTTCTGGCTGCTCCACTCTTTCGAGCCTGTTTTTTGCCATTGCACTAATAGAACAGCGTGTGCTGTGCTTGAAGATAATGATGGGTTGCTGGAAGCTTTGTTTTACAATGGTGTCAAGTTGCGACTCTTCCGTCAGAGGGTGCCAGTTCATGGGTACAAAAATACTGCGGCAATCACAATACTGCTGTCAAAGAAAAGATAATGCAGTAGAATTTAACAGGTTTGTCCTTTCCTGTAAATGAATTTATTTTCGCGCACAAACAGAACTACATGAAGCATGCTTACTTATTTCCCGGGCAGGGAGCACAGTTCTCAGGCATGGGAAAAAGCCTTTACGAGCAAAACTCATTAGCAAAAGAATATTTTGAGCAAGCCAATGAGATACTTGGCTTCCGCATCACGGATACTATGTTCGGCGGAACGGATGAAGAGCTGAAGCAAACCAGGGTAACGCAACCCGCTATTTTCCTGCACTCGGTTATCTTATTCGAGACAACGCCCGGCCTGAAGCCCGACATGGTGGCCGGTCATTCGTTGGGCGAGTTCAGCGCATTGGTGGCCAACAGGGTTTTATCTTTTGAGGACGGGCTGAAGCTGGTGGCCAAGCGAGCAGCGGCCATGCAGAAGGCCTGCGAGGTTAATCCCTCTACCATGGCGGCTGTACTGGGACTTGAAGATGCTGTGATAGAAAATGTTTTGAGTGAGATAACCGATGAAGTGGTGGTGCCGGCCAACTACAACAGTCCGGGCCAGCTGGTGATCAGCGGCAGTATCAATGGTATCAATACGGCTTGTGAAAGGCTGAAAGCAGCCGGGGCTAAGCGCGCTTTGGTACTTCAGGTAGGCGGTGCATTCCATTCTCCGCTGATGGCGCCTGCCAAGGAAGAGCTGCAGGCGGCGATAATGAGCACCCATTTCAATAATCCGACCTGTCCTATCTACCAAAACGTAGATGCACATCCATATATTGATCCGGGTATGATCAAGCAGAACCTTATCAATCAGTTGACATCCCCCGTACGCTGGACACAAACCATACAAAAGATGGTTGAAAACGGCGCTACCCACTTCACAGAGGTAGGGCCGGGCAGTGTGCTGCAAGGGCTGGCAAAGAAGATTGCGAAGGATGTGACGGTGGACGGAATCAACTAACGAGTAACAATTATAAAAGTGCAAGGCTGTACCAAGCGGTATGGCCTTGCGCTTTTTATAACAAAGATGTTGGAACTGATACTCGACAACCAGTGAGGTTGATTTTATAATATAGACCTGTAAGGTTTCTGGGAACCTTATAGGTCTTTTGCGCGTAGAAAAAAGGATACGCCACCGAGTAAAAACATGAAGGCAACTACACACTTGTGAAAATAATGCCGTACGTTTAAGGTGGCGATCTTTTCTTTAAATTAAAAACCATTACTCATGAAAAAAATTTATTTCCTTTTACAAATCTTACTTGCTTCTTCCGTTTGTTGCTATGCTCAAAACCAATCTTCCTGGCAGTGGGCAAAGCGCGGCGGCGGCTTAAGTGGTGATAATATGCTGGATATGACGACAGATAAGTACGGAAATGTCTATGCTCTTACCTTTAATATCGATTCAATTGATATAGATGGGCAGACTGGTTTAGGTAGTGGTGACCAGATATCTTTGGTAAGCTGGGATTGTAATGGTAACTATCGTTGGATGAAAATGTTCGGTGGTACCGGTACTGCATCAGTGAGGGCTGCTGCGCTTGCAACAGATACATTGGGCGGAGTATATGTAACCGGGGCTGTTCACAGCTATGGCACAGATGCGCTTTATTTCCATACAGATACCACTATCACGGGCACTATGGCTGGCTTATATATCATTAAGTACAGCAGTGCGGGAGTGTTTCAGTGGTTTAAAATGCCCTGGAAGAACACGGCTAATGTAACGGATGATACTGCTGCATCTCTCAATCTTTCTGTGTCGCCGAACGGGCGCGTATTTTGGTATGCCTATCTCATGCCGGGCAGCTACGACGGCAATGCCTTTTCCATCAGCCAAACGAAGTACTACGCGGTAGAATATAATGCAAGCGGTGTGTATCAGCAAAAGCACATGCTGGATATGAATACTACCCGTCACGCAGGAATAGATCTTTATGTGCGAAACTTCAACCGGGACTATCAAAACGGAAGGATGTATGTCACAGGTCAATACTACCGTTCGCTTGGAATATTGAGTTTTGGCAGCAGTAGTGTTGTTTCGGCAGACAGTGCCAACATATTCCCGATGTTTATTGCTGCCTTCGACAGCCTCGGTAATAATCTCTGGATGAAACAAGGAAATGATAGCTTTACCGCATCCGTAGAAGGGCGGCCAGCGATAGACGACGATGGACATGTTTATATAGCCGGTTACAGCGTGC
>DATJDP010000107.1:0-3837 GCA_035497355.1 Flavipsychrobacter sp. | reverse complement strand
GCAAAAAAACCAGCAGCCCCAAAGGCGGTTGCCGCACCTGTAAAAGCGAACGATAAAAAGGCTCCGGTAGCCAAAGCCGCAAAGAAGGGTCCGGTAAAGAAGACTACCACTATAATATCGAAGGCAGTTCCGCCAAAGCCGCTTGTATCAGTAGTGCCAAGTCCGGCAGTAAGGCCTGCTATCACCCGCAGCGCTATACGTGAAGAGAAAAAATCGAATGTAATAATTGCTCATCGCCGCCTGGAAAACAAATCCAAACAGGCAGACGAGTCGAAGACAATGATTAATTACCAACCAGAATTTACAAGATCTATTTTGGATCAACCAACCGAAAAACAAGGACCAGTGTACAGATATAGCGACGAAGAACTTAATGAGTTCAGAGAATTGATCCAGGGAAGACTGGAAACGGCAAGGAAAGAACTGAACTACCTTCAGGGATTGATTACGCGTAAAGATGAAGCAGGTACTGAAGATACAGAAAACCGCTACATGAATATGGAAGACGGCAGTGGCGCTATGGAGCGTGAACAGTTGGCGCAATTGGCCAGCCGCCAGATACAGTTTATCAATCACCTGGAAAAGGCGTTGCTACGTATTGAAAATAAGACTTATGGTATTTGCCGCGTTACAGGCAAGCTCATAGATAAGGCACGTTTGCGTGCTGTGCCGCATGCTACACTGAGCATCGAGGCAAAGAAGACAATGAGCAAATAAATTTTTAAATAAGATTACACTGGAGAGGTTATATCGCTTGATATAACCTCTCTTTTTTCGTGTTTCTACTTAAGATACTGGTTCGTTTTCTGTGCATTGTGTACCACCTCGTAAATGACGTGATCGAGCTCCTTAGCAGCGATTTTGATTTTTTCGAGCACTTTAGTGTTGTCAGGATGCGTCAAATCTTCCTTATCGAATACGTCGACCAGGCCAAGTATGCTTGCAAGGGGACTCCGGACTTTATGCGACTGAATCCACGCGATCTCCCTAAGTTGTTTATTCTGCTCCTGAACTTGTAATAAATGCCTTTTGTATTCAGTGATATCCCGGCAATTACAACTTACGCCGATAATACTTCCGTCGGTATCCTTTATAGGGTGAAATCGTGCGTCAATAAAGATATGTGAATCGTCAAAGGGTATAACGAGTTCAATTTTGAAGTGCTCCCCATCCAAAGCTCCCCATCCAAAGCTCTCTTATAAAAGCTTTCCCATTGCTTTATCTGTTCGACATCCGTGCCATAATCGGAGGTGTGATCGCCTGCTTTTGCGTCTGTGCCACACCATGTTTTAATAAAGGATACATAGTTATGATTGCAGCAAATAAGTACAAAGTGCTGATTTACAGACCAGACAATATCCGTCGTATTGTTAATCAGTGCTGCAAGGTTTTGCTTCTCCAGTCGCAGGCTGTCCTGCAGAAGTTCCAATTGTTGTTTGTGCTCTTGTAACTGGTGACTCTGTTCAATGTTCCGTTGTTCTATTCTAATTTTATTGTCCACATCAATCGCCGTAATAAGCCTTGCCTTTTGGTCGGCAAAAACCAGTTCCTGCGATAGTATTCTTACGTAAAAAATATCGCCCGCCTTTGTCTGGTGTCGCCACACTTCACTATTAATGCCATTTGGATCCAGCGTTTTCAGCCTTTCCAATAGTGCATATTGATCGTCGTCGGGACGGATCTCCACGATTGTTTTACTTAAAAACTCCTCACGTTCGTAGCCATATTTAAGGATAGCTGCTGTATTTACAGCAAGAAACCGCAAAGTATCAACGTTATAAACCCAGCAAGGATTAGGGTTGCGCTCAAATAAGTGCTCGTAGTTCATTGTTGGATAGATAGCAGGCAATACTATTACCTGTTGAAAATTAAAACCGGTTTGCAAATGTCGCTCTTAAGGGATAAAAATCAGGTGTCTATAAGAAATATTTTGGCTGAATGAATGTCTTGTCTTCAAGGGTATGTAAGGGTACTACGGCGGCCATTGGAACGAGCGTTTGCCACAAGAGCGCCGCTTTTTACGGGAGTAAGTCTTTCGACTTCATTTTGTTCCCCGGTTACCTGACGGCATATTTTTTCTGTTTCAAAGGAATGCAACCATCAGATGGCAATATCCCGATCACAGCTCTTGCAGTTAGTACATACACTATTCCAACGGAGACGCCGGAGTCGGACGGCACTATCAAATGGGAAAGCACTACTATGGTACTGGTAACCATAGAAGCCGGCGGTAAAACAGGGATCGGTTATTCTTATGCCGATGCATCGGCTGCATTTCTGATAGCAAATTCACTAAAAGACTTAGTAATAGGAAAGAACGCCCTCGATATCCCGGCCATCACTCACTGGCTTATCCATCAAATAAGAAATAACGGGAATACCGGCATTGGGATGATGGCCATTTCGGCAATTGACAACGCCCTGTGGGACCTTAAAGCAAAGCTGTTCGACGTGCCGCTATGCCTGTTGCTGGGTAAGGTGAAAGAGGAGATGCTGCTCTATGGCAGCGGAGGGTTTACGTCTTATACCGACTACCAGCTGCAGCAACAGTTGGGCGGCTGGGCAGAAGAAGGCTTAAAGTACGTGAAAATGAAAATAGGCCGTCATCCGGAACAAGACACCTATCGCGTAAAGCTGGCGCGGGAAGCAATTGGGGCTGAAACAGCGCTATACGTAGATGCGAATGGTGGATATACCGTGAAGCAGGCGATTGCTATGGCGCAGGAATTTGCCGCATACGATATAAGCTGGTACGAAGAACCGGTAAACTCCGACAATCTGGAAGGATTGCGCTTTATCAGAGAGCATCTGCCTGGCGGTGTGAGTATAGCAGCAGGGGAGTATGGCTATAATCTCCCTTATTTCAAGGCAATGCTTGCTGCGAACGCGGTGGATGTTTTACAGGCCGATGCAACCCGATGTGGCGGCATTAGTGGCTTTCTGAAAGCAGGCTACTTATGTGAAGCGTGGCAGCTCCCTTTTTCATCTCATTGTGCGCCGGCTCTACATTTGCATGCTGCGTTAAGTCTGCCTTCTTTTTTTATTGCCGAGTACTTCTTTGATCATGCCCGTATCGAAAACATGCTTTTTGATGGCGTTGCGCAGCCCGAAAATGGCGCTTTAAGACCGGACCTTTCAAGACCCGGCTTTGGGATTGATTTTAAATATAATGATGCCGAAAAGTATAAGGTGCATTGATCTGCCAACAGGCATATCATGCACCTTACACCTAATAACTCCATTCGGACTATACTCCCGATTTGGGCTATAACTCCCGATTTGGACTAATAACTCACAACTTAAGACTTACAACTTATAACTTACAACTAATAACTAATGACTTACCCCTCTTGTATCTGTCCCACCTGAATCTCTGTAACGACATCATTCTCCAGCCAGAAGCTCAATCCGGCTGAATCTATATGTATGAGACAACATGCCGGGTCATCTTTTGCAACCTCGTCATCCTCTTCCGGTTCCCAGTCCATCTTATCAAATACTTCTTCGATCTCGCTTCGGGATTTCCCAACCAGTGGTTGTCCATCCAGTAAAAACTCATCACTGCTGATAGCGATGCTGCTCAGATGCCAGGCATTTTCCTGATCGAAAGAAAGAGAAAGATCAAGGTCATCATAGTGCCAGGCCTCCGTGTCGTCGTTATCTACTTCGGAGAGTGAGTACTTTTCTCTTTCCGCCGGCTCTCCGAGTACAGCGAGTACCTGCTCCTGAGTGTTGCCAAATGTAAGCTGGCCAATCCCTTTGCCTACATAAATGTTCTTTATGTTGTCCAACATAATTGTTTTTTTTAGTAATCTATAAAAAGCTTGCCCAATATAG
>DATJDP010000106.1:0-29157 GCA_035497355.1 Flavipsychrobacter sp. | reverse complement strand
GCTGGGATACAAACACGACATCGTTACTTCATGGTTGCAAAATGAGAAGTTTTCTTTTGACATAGATTTTGTGATAGAGGATGCGCCGCGCGGTACCGGCGGTGGTATACAGCTTGCATTGCAAGAAGCAAAATCCGACATGGTGGCTGTGCTTAACGGAGATACATTCTTTAATATCGATCTAGGTCACCTCATTTCCTTTCACAAAGAAAGGAAGGCCACGACTTCACTTGCTTTAAAGCCCATGCTGCAATTCGACCGTTACGGCGCGGTGCATATTGACGAAAACGATTGCATTCTTTCCTTTGACGAAAAGGCGTTTCGAGAGGAGGGGCTCATCAACGGTGGTGTGTACATTATCAGCAAAAAACCTTTTTTTGAGAAACGTCTGCCTGAAAAGTTCTCTTTCGAGAAGGACTACCTGGAAGCTTTTGTGAGCGAAAAGTGGTTTTATGGACAGCGGAATGATGCCTACTTTATAGATATTGGCATCCCCGAGGATTACGCTAAGGCGCAGCTGGACTTTTTGAAACTTTTGTAAAAACGTGGTGCCGACGTCCCAAATATTTTTGAGCCTATAACCAAACTTTTGATAGAATGGTCTTGTCTTGTCGTTTGGATTTTAAAAGGGAAGCCGAAAACTTACCAGAGTAGGCAAAAAAATTTCAATTAAAATGACAAGATCTTTATTCCTTGCCGCTACCGTGGTAATGGCTATTACATTCTCGAATCCAGCACAGGCGCAATTGACAGATCCCTCACCTTATTGCGATGCATCTTTTGATGATATGGGTGGCTTTCCGGTAGCTGACCAGATCAAATCTGTAAGCTTTGGTACCTTAAGCAATGCGTCCAATAGTCAGTTCGCCGCCCCCCATTATGTATTTTACGGCAGTTTGGTGACTTCGATGTTCAACAGGGGCTCAAGCTATAACCTGGCACTGAAATTTGATGTGCACGGCGGTTGTGGTTACGGCGTTTGGATTGACTACAACCACAACAACACATTTGAAGCGAATGAGAAAATAGACGGAACTACAGGAGGAAACATCATGGCTATCGGAAACGATATAGTGACCACAAAAAGCGTAACTATTCCAACCACTGCCATGACAGGAAATACAAGAATGAGGGTTAGAATTGTTGAAGATGACAATTTCACCATGAACTCTACTGATATTCTGCCCTGCAATGCCAGCACTTCTTCCACCGATGTTATGGATTGGGGAGAAACTGAAGATTACACAATCAATATTATAGGCGCGACTAGTGTCAATGACATCGAAAATAGCGCATTAATTTCTGTAGTACCTAATCCTTCTGCAGGCCAGTTCAGTATTGCAGCGCCTTTTGAAATCAACCGTGTTCAAATAACGGACATAAAGGGCAGTATTGTTTTTAATCAAACAGCGTCAGGACAAAAAGCACTGACAATTAACGAAAACCTGCAATCAGGCATGTACTTCATTAAGCTTCAAACGGCCAAAGGAGTACTAACAAAAACTTTAATCATCGCTAAATAAATACATCTGCCTGCCTGTCAATTGCCCTTTGGAGCCAGCTGCTTTAAAGGGCATTTTTTTGATCGCCTCCGATATCGATAAAACAATGTGTTTCTTTGCTCTCAAATCTTGATGCCTTTGACTGCTCCTCTGAATATCGTTATTATTGGTTCTGCACATCCGCTGCGTGGTGGCGGCATTGCTACTTTCAATGAGCGAATGGCGGAGGTGTTGCAGCAGCAAGGACATCGCGTTACCATATACTCCTTTTCGCTTCAGTATCCGTCTTTCCTCTTTCCCGGCAAATCACAGTTCACTGACGAACCTGCACCGCAAAATCTTACTATCAAGTCGGTAATCAATTCCATCAATCCGCTCACCTGGATAAAGGTCGGCAATGAAATAAAGAAGGAGAGGCCTGATCTGGTGATAGTCCGCTATTGGTTACCGTTTATGGGGCCTTGCCTGGGAACTATTTTAAGAAGAATAAAAAGGAATAAGCACTCTCGCATCCTCTGTATTGCAGACAACATCATTCCTCATGAACATCGTCCCGGTGACAAGCAGTTCACTCAGTATTTTATAAAGCCTGTGGATGCTTTCGTGAGTATGAGCAGGGACGTGCTGAAAGATCTGAAAACCTTTACTGATAAGCCATCCCGCTTTGCTCCGCACCCGCTGTACGATAATTATGGGGCAGGGATGAACAAAGAAGCTGCGCGAAAAATACTGCAGCTTTCTCCCGATAAAAGATACCTGCTTTTCTTTGGTTTCATACGAAAGTATAAGGGACTGGATATTCTGCTGGAGGCGATGAAAGATGAACGCATCAAAAAGGGGAATATAGAACTGATTATCGCTGGTGAGTTTTATGACGATAAAGCGGCTTACGACACCCTGCTTGCTAATGTCAGGGATCATGTTAAGCTGTTTACTGACTTTATTCCTAATGAAGAGGTCAAGTATTATTTCAGCGCAGCAGATCTGATTGTACAACCTTACCGCAGTGCTACCCAGAGCGGCATTACACAGGTGGCCTATCATTTTGAGAAGCCAATGATCGTTACCAACGTTGGCGGCCTGCACGAGGTGGTGCCCGATGGAAAAGTCGGCTTTGTAGCAGAGCCGGAACCAAAGGCAATTGCAGATAGTATCATTCGCTTCTTTGACCATCCTATTCCCAACCTGGATCAAAACATCAGCAACGAAAAGAAAAAATATAGCTGGGAGGTATTTACAGACACCCTTTTGCAGACAGCATTCGAATAAGAGCGACGGCTATCTTTACGGACAAGCAGTGCACGACCTGTCCGGCTTAATGCATTGGCCTTTAAGAAAGTTTGATCATCTCGTTGCTTCAGTTATTACAGTTTAAAACAAACTATTTCCGGTTGAAGGGCGGCTGCGGTTTAGATGTTTATATGCTCTATCGGTAGCTTCTCTGCCGCGGGGAGTGCGAACGATATAGCCTTCCTGAATCAGGAATGGCTCATACACTTCTTCGATTGTTCCGGCTTCTTCTCCTACTGCGGTTGCAATATTATTAATGCCTGTTGGGCCGCCTTTGAATTTATCAATGAGCGTAGCAAGAATTCTGTTATCCATCTCATCCAATCCACTCTCATCGACGTTTAGTGCTTTTAAGCCATGCTCTACAATTGCTACATCAATAACGCCGTTGCCCAGCACCTGTGCAAAATCACGCATTCTTCTCAGTAATCCGTTTGCAATACGTGGGGTACCGCGGCTTCTGCCGGCGATTTCCATAGCTGCATCGGATGTGATCTTTACGTTTAGAAGACCACCAGCCCTCATGATGATTTTTTGCAGTACCTCTTTCGTATAATAGTTCAGCCTCGACTTAATGCCAAAGCGGCTTAATAGAGGCGCTGTGAGTAATCCGGAACGGGTAGTAGCGCCGACCAGCGTAAACGGATTTATATTAAGCTGAATAGATCGTGCGGCTGGTCCGCTGTCTATCATAATGTCTATCTTAAAGTCTTCCATGGCCGCATAGAGATACTCTTCCACTACAGTGCTCAGGCGGTGTATTTCGTCAATAAATAATACATCGCGAGGCTCAAGACTAGTGAGTAAACCCGCCAGGTCAGCAGGCTTTTCTATTACGGGCCCGCTGGTTTCTTTGATCGAAACGCCCAATTCATTGGCTACAATTCTTGATAAAGTCGTCTTCCCAAGTCCCGGAGGGCCGTGAAACAAAACATGGTCTAAAGCCTCACTACGAAGGTTTGCCGCTTTAATAAAGATTCGGAGGTTCTCTATTAATTGAGGCTGTCCGCTAAATTCTTCTATTGACTGTGGACGAATGCTATTTTCATACTCCTTCTCCTGCGGATTCAGGTTGTCCGTTGGTCGCACATGCGATTGCTCCATGCCTTAAAGATACTGATTGGCTTAGTATGATAAGGAAACAGCTGACCAGAAATTAATTGAGAAAAATTTCCATTAACCAATTTTTAGTTAACCGTTTTCCAAATAATGGTTAACCGCAGGTGAAAAGACAGTTAACTAAACGCATTTATTTTCAGGCAGTTAGGTTAATCATCATTTTTGCACTGTAAAAACAAAACAAACGACGCAAAGAAGTTTAATCATGAAATCCCTTCTATTGACCGGCTTCATATTCCTTGCCCTGACAAGCAGCGCATTCGCTCAGAAGGCGCAAAAGTCAGGCTCTGCCAGTCAAACACTTAATATTTCCTTTGGCGATGTAATTGACATACGCTTTGTTTCTAATGATCAAAAGTCTGGTCCTTTACTTCAGATGATATTCAATACTGCGGACGATTATTTTAACGGTATTGAGTCGCCTCAGCAAACGTTGAAAGTACGTTCAAATAAAAAGTTTTCCGTATCAGTTCGTGCTATGAATACATTAAACGGAGGAAATCAGTCTCTGCCCTCTTTTATCTACATGAAAGTACCGCAAAACCATACTGGCGGTCAAATAGCCGCTGCGTTTAGCAATACCACTTATCAACGCCTTTCAAACAACAATTTAGTTTTACTTGAGAATGGCAATAAGGGCGATGACCAGGACTTTTCTGTGCAGTATAAAGCAAAACCCGGAAGTATTGTTGACCCCGGCGTTTACAACATTGATGTAATATTTACTGCATCTCCCTATTAAGAGCAAAGGGATGTTGCTACATTTAATGCGGGTATTGGTTTATATCGGCTTATCGGCCGATTTGCAAGCCTTACAATCAACCAGCCAACGAATCAATTTATCAGCCTTACCTTTGCATGCAATTGAAAATTTGCATCATGGGAAATCAGAAACATAAGATAGCCACCAGACTTATTCACGCAGGTGTTACACCTGACCCAACTACAGGAGCCATTATGACTCCTATTTATCAGACTTCTACATATGTGCAGGCGTCTCCTGGTAATCATAAGGGATACGAATATGCGCGGACACAAAATCCTACACGCACGGTTTTGCAAACAGCGCTTGCTAGCATAGAAAACGGCAATTATGGCCTTTGTTTTGGTAGTGGAATGGCCGCTACGGACGCCGTGGCGAAGCTTTTGATGCCCGGTGATGAAGTGATTGTAGCAAACGATCTATACGGCGGTACTTACAGAATATTCACGAAAGTGTTCGCCAACTATGGTATCAAGTTTCACTTCATTGACATGAGCAACGCGGAAAATATCCGCAAGTACATCAACAGCAACACCAGGATGATATGGTCGGAAACGCCAACAAATCCATTGCTGAATATTGTAGATATTGAAGCCTGTGCCGCTATAGCAAAGGAACATAAGCTAACACTTGTTGTAGACAATACCTTTGCTTCTCCTTATTTACAAAATCCGCTGGACTGGGGTGCGGATATCGTGTTGCACTCTGCTACCAAATATCTCGGTGGCCACTCGGATGTGGTGCTGGGTGCTTTGATCATGAAGGATGCAGAGCTGGAAGAGAAATTGCGGTTTATTCAAAATAGCTGTGGCGCTGTTCCTGGTCCGCATGATGTATGGCTGGTATTGCGTGGTATTAAAACACTGCATGTGCGCATGCAAAGGCATTGCGAAAACGGAAAGGCCATTGCAGAGTTTCTACGCTCACATCCTAAGGTGGATAAGGTCTTCTGGGCCGGTTTCCCCGACCATCCAAACCATGAAGTGGCTAAAAAGCAAATGCGCGATTTTGGCGGAATGATGTCCTTTACACTGAAAGACGATAGCATAGATGCGGCTAATAAAGTGTTGAGCAAAACGCAATTGTTTTCGCTTGCTGAATCTTTGGGTGGTGTTGAATCGCTGATAGGGCACCCGGCTACAATGACACACGGCTCTATTCCACGCGAGCAGCGAATAGCTAATGGACTTTCAGACTCATTGATCAGACTGAGCGTAGGAATAGAAGATATAAGTGATCTGATAGAAGACTTGAAACAGGCGCTTGCTTAAATCTTTCTTACAGCATAAATAAATAAGGCGACTCACCGGGTCGCCTTATTTATTTATGATCAAGTCTCTTCTGTTGTGTAGTACTACTGTACAAAAGAGTCCGGGTAGAAACCCGGACCGTATTACTCACTGTTTGCTTGCCAGTTTTAATCCCTGTTAAGCGTAAAAGATTTCCTAACGATACAAGAGCTTCATAAACTGATTCTTGTGTCGAATTGATAATATGACGAACCAAAAGTAGCCTTGGTTATATTATAAACTGTAACCCTGTGAGGGTGAATTGTGGTGTTGGCAAATCTCTTGACCACAAAACGTCGCCGGAATTATCTAGTGTCCCTCAAAAAGTCATTTTTATTATGCCTGCGTTGCTGGACACATGGCCTACGTCGTTCGACGCAGGACTTACATCTAATGACACAGGCGCTACGACGTCCGACCATGGACTTCCAACATTCCGCCATGGACTCACGACATTCGACCATAGACTTACGACATTCGACCATAGACTTACGACGATCGACCATGGACATACGACGTCTGACCATGGATATATGGCGTTTAGCCATGGACTTACGATGTCCGACACATGGCATGCGACGTTGGTCTATGGACTTGCGGCGTTCTACCATAGACATAAGACGATAGACACAGGACTTGCGGCATGGGACAAATGGACTACGACGTTAGACACATGGAAAACGAAGTTGGAAACGTGGCTTTCATTTCAGGAAACGGTATACTCTGCTTACTTCGATTGTAAATCAGGACTGTACGCTCCCGAATAATGCGACATCTTTCCCTGGTAAATATTTGACTTGTGACAGGCTTTAAGGCAATAAAAAAGCCGCTTCCCAGGAAACGGCTAATGAAAAATCATCTGTGGTAATGATGCTGACCACCAGAATAGTGTGATACTCTTCCTCCGCGATGGTAAGCACGCGGCGACACTACACAGGAAGACAAGCAGATGGCAGTAAACAGCACCAACCCCGTCAGGAGTGTTTTGTTTTTCATCCTTAAAAAACATTTAGAAAATGAACGAATCCCTCTTCAAGATCAGATGCCTCCTGCCCACAAATGGAATTCCCTGAAACACTGAGGATGTTTAAAATTAAGCAATTGTGTGTAAATTCTGACCTTAACTCATTGCCTTCGCTTGCTCCCGGGTCAGTTCGTCCACCTCGTGAATCATTTCATCCAGTTTTTCGGTAAGCTCTTTGATATTGCCCAGAATCTCGGCATTCATAGGGTCAGTAGGATCGTTGAAATTGAACAATTCGGTAAGTCCGAGGATGGTAGCTACAGGGCTACGCATTCTGTGCGATTGCAGCCAGGCTATCTTTTTAAGGCGCTTATTCTGTTGTTCTATCCTTTGTATATATTTCCTTATTTCAGACACATCCTGGATCGTGCCCTTTACCGATACAGCCTGCCCTGCCGCATTGCGCATTACCTCACCTTTCACCAACACATGTTTTATGATCATTCGGTCTGTAAGGATCCTGAAGTAGAATTGCTGAAAATCTTTTGCACGCAGGTTTTTTTGGATTGAGTCTTCTACAAATCGGAGATCAGCAGGATGTATTTGTGTTGCAAGCTTGTCGTAAGTGAGAATCGTACCCTCAGGAAGGCCAAAGATCTGGTATGCATTTTCTGAGAGCTCTATATGCTTCCTGAAAATATCCCACGAACCGTGCCCGAGTTTAGCTGTTCTTTCTGCGTCAACCAGGCGTTCATTTTTGTGTTTTAATTCGGTTTCCGCCTGCGTTCTTTTTTCAATTTCCTCCTGAAGCTCTACCGGCGATTTGAGGGAAAAGGCAACCGGCAGTACTTTGATAACATAGTAAATGGTAATCCAGCTTATCACTGCTGTAACCAGCCGCATTAAAGCACTGACGCGAAAAAGCGGTACCCAAAACATGAGCGCGTCGATAAAGAATGTTGCCCCTGTTAGCAGTATAAAGCTTGCGAACAGTAGATATAAGCGGTTGAAGTGTACTTTCTTCCCCTGCCGCATTACATACATAATAATCAAAATGGGGATCACGAAGTATGCCGCACATATCAGCAAATCGCTGAAGATGTAAAGCCAGCCGTGAAAGGATGTCCAGTTACCGCTTTGCCAGAATGAGCGAAAATCGGAGTGCTTGAATAGTTGGCTAAAAAAGTCTATGGCCTGGTTCATTGAATTAATGGCGTTAAGTTGATAACTGCACTCCATCTCTCTTAATACAGGGACAAAAGTATTATCCTTTGAAATTTACGAAAGAAAGCTAAGCATGTTTAACAACCGTTTCGCAAGGTGTTGGCAATTGAATAACAAGCAGGTGAGGCGTTAGTTGAAGGCTATTTGAAGAGTTGAAAGACTATAAAAGCACTCACATAAGCCAGCAGAAACATGTAGGTGAATTGAATCAGGGGGTATTTCCAGCTCCGCGTTTCCCGTTTTACAACAGCGAGCGTACTCATGCACTGCATGGCAAATACATAGAAAATGAGCAGCGATAAGCCTGTAGCCACAGTGTACACTGGTGAGCCGTCTGCACGCCGGGCCAGCCGCATTTTCTCTCTCAGTGTAAGGTCGGTGTTATCCGCATTACCCACACTATAGAGGGTAGCCATAGTACCGACGAAGACTTCGCGGGCAGCAAACGACGTGATGAGTGCTATTCCTATTTTCCAGTCATAGCCAAGTGGACGGATAAAGGGCTCAATTCCATGGCCCATTATGCCTGCAAAGGAATGCTCCAGTTTTGCAGTTTGAAATTCACGATCGAGTTCCTCTGTTTGGGCAGGGTGTGCTTTAATGGCTGTGGCGTATTTTTCCTTTACAGCGTTCATTCTACCCGGCGGACCGAAAGAAGCAAGCGCCCATAAAAGCAATGAAATAACCATGATAACTTTACCGGCATCTACCACAAATACCTTGGCTTTCTCAACCATCGTGATCAGTACATTTTTCCATCGCGGAGCCCGATAGACCGGAAGCTCCATCAGGAAGAAGGTTTTGTCCTTCACTTTAACGATAAAGTTCATGACCCAGGAAACAACCAGCGCCATAAAAAAGCCGAGAAGATAAAGCCCCATCAGCACTAAGCCTTGAAGATTAAATATCAGGAACCTTTTTTCAGGAACAACCAGCCCTATAAGAATGGTATAAACCGGAAGCCGCGCTGAGCAACTCATTAATGGGGTTACCATAATGGTAATGAATCGTTCCTTTCTGTTCTGAATAGTTCGGGCAGCCATGATAGCAGGAACGGCACAGGCCATTCCGCTGATCAGCGGCATTACCGATCTCCCATTGAGCCCTACACTCCTCATCAGCCTGTCCGTAAGGAAGCTGATCCTCGCCATATAGCCACTATCTTCAAGAATGGTGATGAAGCCAAACAGGATCATGATTTGCGGGATGAATACGGCAATCCCACTAATGCCGGCAAGTACCCCGTTGATCAAAAGGTCTTTTAGGAAGTTATCGGGTATTACATTGCCAAGCCAGGTGCTTAATAGCGCAAATCCCTGTTCAACCCAGTTCATTGGATATTCGGCCAGCCAGAAGATACTCTGAAAAAGCAGGAACAGTACGATCAGTAAAATGACATTGCCATAAAGCGGATGGAGCAGCACTTTATCTATGCGCTCGCTCATGATCGTCTTTTTCAGCGGGCTTTCTTCCACCACGCATTGCTGCATGAGCACACCAATCTTCTTGTACCGCTGCATTATCTCTTCCGCCTGCACCTTTGCCTTCTGGAAGCTGTTGACATCCAGCAAAGCGGCAATCTGAATTCTTTGTGCGGCGTTCAGGTAGCCAAGTTCCAGATAATTGCACGCGATATGCAGCACCTGATAATCGCCTGGAACGTTGCAAACAGCTTTTAGTTCCTCTATCCAGTCGCCGGTTAAAGCCTTTATATCAATAAATTCCTTCCCTGAGGGCCTGGAGGAAACGGTATGTATACCAGCAATCGTTTTTTTGAGCTGAGGAATGCCTTTATTCTTCCGTGGGTTAATTGCCACCACCGGAACTCCCATCAATCGTTCCAACCCTTCTATATCTATGGTAATACCTTTGCGACGCGCTATATCATTCATGGTAAGCGCAATGATCACAGGTATTTTGAGATCCATGATCTGCGAGCAGAACAGCAGGTTCCGTTTAAGGTTTGCAGCATCGGCTATAACGATGATCAGATCGGGACGGTCGGGATTGTCTCTGTTTAATAGTACTTCGTAAGTGACCTGCTCATCTGCACTTTTGGGGTAAAGGCTGTATGTGCCCGGAAGATCTATTATTTGAGCAGTAAAAGATTCATTTATCTTGCAGTTTCCAGTCTTTTTATCAACCGTTACCCCCGGAAAATTGCCCACCTTCTGGTTCAGTCCTGTGAGAACGTTGAACAAAGAGCTTTTCCCGCTATTCGGGTTTCCGACAAGTGCTATCTTATAAGCGCGCTGCATGGATCAAGCCGCAAATTTACCACATAAGCAGCGCCTATCTCTATGGCATTCAATTATAAGCCGATAATTTTCCTGATTGTGTAAATGGGTCGAAGCATAACGTTAAGGACGTTGGGTTTACTGTACTACAAGCTTTTCGCAATAAGTTTCTCCTTTGGCTTCAATTTGCATCGTATATATCCCGGCTGCCAATTGAGATATCTTAAGCTTTTGATCCGAAAGGATTCCGCCTTTTTTATAAACTACATGGCCAAATACATCGCACACAGTTACCGCGAATGGTCTTGAAGCAGTGCTATGCACAAAAAAGCGATCGGTTGCAGGGTTGGGATAAACTGAGAAGGGGCTGGCCTTGGCCAATTCAGGAATGGACAAGCCATTTAAATTTATGTGATAGCCGAGAAAACGGCTATATCCCGACCAGATATAATCGTCCTGGCCATTCTGGTCCACATCTGCCAGGCATAATTCATCCATGTATAGCAAGCTATCATTGGCTATAGGGATTTCAACGGAGAACGTGTGACTACTGTCATTGAGGAAAACCGAAATGTGATACAGGTAGCTTGCATAAAGATCTTCCCGTCCGTCATTGTTGAAATCAATGGAAGAAAATGAATGTAATTGCGGGACGGTTGGCAGCAAAGATTCAAAGGTCATTGAGCCAGTGCCATTGTTGCTATACCACTCCAGGCTACCGGAGGACTTGCGCATCATTACATCCACATCACCGTCTCCATCGATATCAAACGGGTGTACCAGCCAGCCTATTTCAGGGGTGGGAGAGTAATAATGAGGCGTAAACACTCCGCTTCCGGAGTTAATATAAACTACTAATCCGGCTGTTTCTGCACATACCAGATCTGCGTTGCCGTCGCCATTAAAGTCCCGCTTGGCAATGTCAAGGCACTCAAGTGGCTGTGGTGATGTACTCGTGGTCAAAATCGGCTCCTTATTAAAAGTTCCATTGCCAGTATTGCGATAGTAATCAATGGAATGCTGTCCAATAATTACGATGTCATCACTGCCATTATTGTCGAAGTCTCCTGTAACGATGCCTTTTACCGCCACAGAAATATTAGAGTCAAGGACTATAGCCGTTGAGAAATTGCCATTATTATTCATGTAAAGAAAAGCCCTGAAATCAATGCCTCCGATCATTACTATATCTGTCCAGCCGTCCTGGTTAAAGTCTCCTGTCGCTACACCCTGCGAAAAGGGTATCACATCAATCACCTGTAAAGGGGAAAAGGTACCGTTTTGATTAAGGTAATACCCGAGCTTTCCATTGGTCCCGCTAAAAGAAGCAATGATATCGTTGTATCCGTTTTGGTCGAGGTCAGCAGTAACAATCCTCGATATTGCCGAGGAGGCCAGACTACTGTCTATGACATTTAAAGGACCGATTTGCCCCTGTGCCATAAATGGCAAAGCGAATATCACTGTTGTGAAAAGGATAAATGATTTCATGGCAGATTGTTTTGCTGATGTGGCTTAATGATGAAATGAGTGACGGGTTTTACACTGGCAATATTTTGTTTAAGCCTCGAAGCTAAAGCTTTGCAACCTATCGAATCAATGTAATATTTCCTTTCAGCGACTTATGAGATTTAGTTTTTGCGGAGTTGTATTGCAATGTATACACATATACGCCGCAGTCAGCGTGGTGCGATCCATACTCGCCATTCCACCGGTCGCTCGTGTTGCTTGTGCTAAATATCATTTGTCCCCAGCGGTTAAAGACGCTTAGCCGATAATTATAGACCGGACATTTCACAATGGGATAGAAGAAGTCGTTTTTCCCGTCCCCGTTCGGTGTAAATGCAGTTGGAACAAAAAGGCATTCATCACAAGAGAACACTTCTACGAAGGCGGTATCGGAGGATGTGCCGCACTCGTTTTGAATAGTTAGTTGATATGTGCCTGTTTGCTCTGGTTGGATACAACAGCTTTGATCGCCGGTATTCCAGAGATAAGTCACATCAGGGTAGACGTTCCCAATTAGCGTGTCAGTTCCTCCACAGAGCGCGTAGTAATTGCCAATATCGGCATCCGGTTTATATTTTACTTTGATAATGATCGGCACCCGGGCGCTTTCGCATCTGCCAATTGTCTGGGATACCAGTATAGTATAATAGCCCGTGTCTCCCGTAGAGATGTATGGTTGGGTGGCCGATCCTGCAAGCGCAGTTGCAGATTGGTACCACGTAAGGTTTGTGCCGGAAACGTTTAATTGCGGCGCAGGAACAAACTGGCAAAGGGTTGTATCATTTACAATTGGCGCTGGAGTGGGAGACTGAATGGTGATCTCAACTGTATCTTTTTGAACGCCACAGGTATCATGCACGGTAAGTACATAACTACCTGTTTGGAATACGGTGATAGAGGGAGTGTTGGCGCCGGTATTCCAAAGGTAGGAGAGGTAGTTGTTGCCAGCGGTTATTGTTATCGGTTGAGCTTGGCAGTTAAAGGTATCTCTGCCTAGCTCAAGTGGAATATACGGCTGAAAGCGTATATGGAAGCTGTCCCTTACCAGTCCGCAATCCGTTTTAGCAACACACCAGTAAGTCCCTGTGTCCTGCGCCATTATTTGACTACCTGTAGTTCCGTTGCTCCAGGAATAGGCAGTTGCACCGTTTTCGCTTTTCAGGAGAATGTTCAGGCCAGCGGTTCTGCAGACTACAGTATCCGTGGTTCTGTTAATCGTATCTGCGCTGGTTATTTCGCTCACAGAAACATCGTCGATGTATAAATAAGTCCAGTAAAGAATATTCGCATTGGGGCTGGTAGGATAGATATTAATAAACGAAGGAGTACTTCCATTTGCGAAACATCCTATTGTCAGCCACTCTTCGCCACCCGTTGCCATATAGATGCCTGATACCTTATACCACTTTGAGGTGTCTGAAAGATAATTACCTGAAATGTTTTTTATGTGATAAGGAAGTGAAATGAAACGATTCACTGTATCTACAGGTCGCTGCTGGGAAAAGTTTAAACCAAATTCATCGAGAGCCACATAATTAAAGTTGAATGCAGGGCTAATCGTCGGGCTTACATAAAAGCTAACACAATATTGCTTTCCGGCTACCATTGGCTGAGAAAGTCTGTTCTGAAGATATTCCCGGTAGTCATATGAAAGCGTACCGTTCGTAATTTGCCCCTGGAAGGCAATGATTCCGGCATATGCTGCCCCGCTGTGAGGTTGCTGGTAACCGAATGTCGTACTCGGTACTTGTAGTCCGCTGGTTGGAACGGCACACTGGTTCAGATAGTCGGGTGATGAGAGTCTTACAGGATTAGTCCACCAGGTTATTGTCGGGAAGTAGGAGTAATCGCTGCTGTAGGGCATAGAAAGCAAGTTCGAAGGGCACACATTGTACGATTCGAACCCCGGATTATAGACGAGGTTCTGTGCCTTTGCTTTCAGAAAGAAAAAGCTGATAAAAAAGACTGTCAGACGAAGAGGACGCATGGGTAACTTACGGCTTGTCGCGTATCCGATAAAGACTTTTTATTATGCGCTTCAGGTTGGGAATTGAATGAAAAAAAGCAGCATAAGAGCTGCTTTTGAAGATTTTTCATTAATTCAAGATTCCTGTTACCGTCCTTTTCCCTTGGTTTTATGATAGCGTGGGAAAAATCAGTGCGCTTCCTGATGGAGGTTTTCCAGAATTGCCTTATTGAATGCCGGAAGGTCATCTGGTTTCCTGCTGGTCGTAAGGTTGCCGTCCTGCACGCATTCTTCGTCCACCCAGTTAGCGCCGGCATTTTGAAGATCTGTCCTCAGGGAAGGATAAGAAGTAAGCTTTTTACCGTTCAAGAGTCCGGTTTCGATCAGTACCTGAGGTCCATGACATATAGCGGCAACCGGCTTCCCGCTCTGTAAGAATGTTTTTACAAACTGCACTGCCTCTTTATTCATGCGTAGCTTATCTGGGTTCATCACTCCACCCGGCAGCACCAGCATGTCATAATCCTGAGGGTTTGCATCTGATATCTGCCTATCAACGGGCAATTCAATGCCCCAGTTCTTTTTGTCCCATGCTTTTACCTTGCCTTTTTCAGGAGAAATGATTTCCACTTTTATTCCTTCCTTCTCCAGTGCATCTTTTGGACTTGTAAGCTCTACCTGTTCAAAGCCATTTTCTGTCAGAATGGCTACGCGCGGTTCATTGTTTTTCATGTGCTAAAGTTTTTAGAGATTGTGAGGAAGGGACAAAAGATTTGTGCCCAAACGGGTAAAAGCCACTAAGCTGTCAAATAAAGGAAAGGCTATCACATTAAGGTAAAGCGCAGATCTTTCTCAAAAATGATTCTGGAGAACTTTGTGCGGTAAAGCGCTACCTTATAGCCAATGTTACATTGATTAAAAAAGTCCTCATCTACCTCATGATGCAGATAGTAGGGGCTGTCTAAGCTCAAAAAGAACTGGTTGGTATGTTCAAAAAAGAGCTTGTTTGTAATGGTAAAGACGATCGCTTCTTTTCTTCCGTATTTAAGGTCCTTTCTCAGGTAATAAATACGTTTAATAAAGAGCACAGCACCTGTTACAAGTGTGAAACCGCCGAAAACAGCAAGTAAAATATAGAACATATTCTCTGTTGTTACGAGATGTCCAAGTACTTCATAGTCTCCCGGCTTACCGGCCGGCCTCCTTAAGTCATTTTCATTCATTTGGGCATACGGCAGCAAGGTTTTAAGAATGAAACCGGTAATGAATGCATAGCCAGCGCAAAAAACCCGTAGTCGAACTTTAAACATTTGCCTCAAATGGTCCTTTTCGAGTTCTGTGAGGGGAATAGAAGCAGTTGTATCAACAGAGTTCACGGAGGTAAAATACAAAAAAACAAAAGCGGCAGGTATTGCTCCTGCCGCTTTGTATTATAACCATTTACTCATTATTCAGACTTTGCCGATTCTTCCTTCTTTCTCGGCTGCTTATCTATCTTAAAGACTATTTTCTTTTCTTCTTCGCTGTAGTCTGCTGTTACCCGATCGCCCTCCTTGATGGTCTGTCCCAGAATTTCTTCTGCCAGAGGGTCTTCCAGATATTTTTGGATTGCTCTATGCAGCGGACGTGCGCCAAACTGCTGGTCATATCCCTTTTCTGCAAGGAACTTCTTTGCTTCAGCAGTAAGCTCAAGCGAAAATCCAAGAGTATTCAGGCGCTTCATTACATCCTTCATGATGATATCGATGATCATATTGATATCTTCCTGAGTGAGTGAATTAAAGATGACTACATCATCAATACGGTTCAGAAACTCAGGGGAGAAGGTGCGCTTCAGTGCTTTTTCAATAATGCCCTTTGAAACGTCTTCTGTTGAAGTCTGTATAGCAGATGTAGCAAAGCCTACACCGGTTCCGAAGTCCTTCAACTGGCGTGCGCCAATATTGGAAGTCATAATGATCAGCGTGTTCTTAAAGTCCACCTTCCGGCCAAGACCGTCGGTCAACTGACCATCGTCAAGCACCTGCAACAGGATATTGAAAATATCAGGGTGAGCTTTTTCAATTTCATCCAGCAGTACTACGGAGTAAGGCTTGCGGCGTACTTTTTCGGTAAGCTGACCACCTTCTTCATAGCCTACATATCCCGGAGGTGCACCTATGAGGCGAGATACAGAGAATTTTTCCATGTACTCACTCATATCTATTCTTATCAACGCATCGTCGCTGTCGAACATGTAGCGTGCTAAAGAGCGCGCCAGCTCTGTTTTACCAACGCCCGTAGGTCCGAGGAAGATAAAAGAACCAATTGGTTTCTTAGGGTCTTTTAGTCCTACACGATTACGCTGAATGGCCTTCACTACTTTCTGGATCGCTTCTGTCTGGCCAACTACCGCACCTGCGAGGTCTTCACCCATACGGCGTAGCTTTTGGCTTTCTGCTTCTACCATCCGCATCACCGGTATACCGGTCATCATGCTTACTACTTCAGCTATGTCCTCTTCGTGTATCGGGTAGCGCTTGTTCTTTGCTTCTTCTTCCCATTCTGCTTTCGCTCTTTCCAGTTCTTCGCCAAGGCGCTTTTCTTTATCCCGCAGTGCAGCCGCTTCTTCAAAACGCTGGCTTTTCACCACTTTATTCTTTTCCTGTTTAATGTCTTCGATCTTCTTTTCGAGCTCCAGGATATTCTGCGGTACATTGATGTTCTTAAGGTGAACACGCGCACCAACTTCATCCATTACGTCGATCGCCTTATCGGGTAGTAAACGGTCTGTCATGTACCGATCGCTAAGCTTCACACAGGCATCGATAGCTTCCTTGTCGTAAGCGACGTTGTGGAAGTCTTCGTATTTTGACTGGATATTGGTAAGGATAATGATGGTTTCATCAACGCTTGGCGGCTCTACCATCACTTTCTGAAAGCGGCGGTCAAGTGCGCCATCTTTCTCGATATACATACGGTACTCATCAAGTGTGGAAGCACCAATACATTGAAGATCACCACGAGCCAGCGCTGGCTTAAATATGTTTGACGCATCCAGAGATCCTGACGCACCACCTGCACCTACTATAGTGTGTATCTCATCTATGAAGAGAATCACATCACGGTTCTTTTCCAGCTCATTCATGATGGCCTTCATCCGCTCTTCAAACTGGCCCCGGTATTTTGTACCCGCTACCAATGCTGCCAGATCAAGGCTGATAACACGCTTATCAAAAAGGACACGCGAAACTTTTCTCTGAACTATTCTTAATGCAAGACCTTCAACGATAGCAGTTTTACCAACGCCAGGTTCGCCAATAAGTATCGGATTGTTTTTCTTTCTTCTGGAAAGAATCTGTGACACACGTTCGATCTCTTCTTCGCGGCCAACGATGGGGTCTAAATTCCCCATTTCAGCAAGCTTGGTAATATCACGTCCGAAATTGTCGAGCACCGGAGTTTTCGATTTCGTGTTGCCTACCGGACGACGTTGTTGAAACTGACGACGTTCATCATCTTCTTCAAACTCTTCTCCGGGATCTCCGCTGTAGTCAGCAGAAGGAGCATCGCCCTGCATGATGCCGAGCTCGCTTTTGAAGCGTTCATAATCTACATCAAACTGATGCAGTATCTGAGTCGCTACGTTTTCTTTATTCTTTAAGATTGAAAGCATCAAATGCTCCGTCTCTACAGAAGGACTTTTCAATGCTTTTGCTTCAAGCACAGTGATACGAATCACTTTTTCAGCCTGCTTGGTAAGCGGTAGACTGTTGATGTTAGCCAAAGGCTTATTGCTCTTGTCCTTTATAGCTAATTCCAGTTCTTTGCGCAAGTCAAACAAGTCTACATTCATGCTTTGCAACACCCGCACTGCAAGACCTTCTCCTTCGCGAATAACGCCGAGCAACAGGTGTTCTGTTCCGATGAAATCATTACCCAGACGCAGCGCTTCTTCTCTGCTGTAGGAAATGATTTCTTTAACCTTTGGTGAGAAATTAGAATCCATTATTCCGTTCCTTGTTTAGTAATTAAAGTTAACAATTAAAGAGGGTCATTTAGTATTGTGTTTGGCTATGTCTATATTAGTTTTGCCGCCGCTTTTGCTTCTGCTTACTTCTAAAAATACAAAAGAATGTGTAGTAAAGAAGTGGTATTTTAGACAACTAATTAGTTAATCAAACTACTAACTCACCATCTGACTGTTTATGGAATTCAAAATTGATACCAAACCTACTTACACAGTCATTGCACCTATGAATAGTAGCATAGATGCTAATATGACAGAGGCAGTTCGCCAAAAATGGAAAGAGCTTACCGAAAGCGGCAGAGGAAATATAATTATTGACCTTTCGTCCTGTTCTGGCGCTGACGAAAGAGCATTCAGAGCGCTGGAGCAATTGCATGAAGAGGTATATAGCAATAGGGGATCCATTGTGTTCACGAACCTTCAGCCGGCTGTTTGGACTGCTGTAAAAGAAAAGGAGGCCGACCTTTTGCTAAATATTGCACCCACTATGCAGGAAGCGGTGGACGTTGTGAGCATGGAAATTTTAGAGCGTGAATTGTTTGATGAAGAGTCTTAACATGCAAGCGCTTCATTAAACAATAGACTTTCGAGGGACATGAGAGTAACGATTTTAGGAAATAATTCAGCCTTACCCGCTTTTGGCAGACACCCTACAGCGCAGGTAGTAACGGTTTACGGAGAAGTTATTTTGCTTGACTGCGGCGAAGGTACGCAGATACAGATGCAGCGGTTTGGATTGAAATGGCGTAAAATGGAGCATATTTTTATCAGCCATCTCCACGGCGACCATTATTTCGGTTTGCCCGGACTCATCAACAGCATGAGCCTTTTGGGTAGAACGCTTCCACTCCATGTTTACGGGCCGGCCAGGCTTGATGGTATTATCCGGGAAATATTGGATGTAGCAGATACAAAGCTTTGCTATCCTTATTTTTTCCATCCTTTAAAAGATAATGAAAGTGAGTTCCTTGTTGACACCGATGCATTTAGTGTCACAAGCTTTCCTGTAGAGCACCGGATCTCCTGTCACGGCTTTTTGATAGAAAGAAAGACGAAAGGAAGAAAGCTGCTACCCGAAAAGTGCAGGGAATATCAGATACCCGCTTATTTCTACGACCGGCTGAAGCATGGTGAAGACTATGAAAGAGCCGACGGATTTGTAGTAAAAAATGAATGGGTAACTATGGAAGGGCCTTCACCTAAGAAATATGCTTACTGTGCTGATACACTTTTTACGCAGTCCTTCCTTCCCTATATAAAGGGCGCAGACACCGTTTATCATGAATGCACCTATCTGGAGCAGGATGCGGTAAAAGCTGCGGCGCGGTTTCACAGTACAGCAAGGCAGGCAGCAGAGCTGGCGAAGCTGGCTGAAGCAAAGCAACTTTTACTCGGTCATTTTTCCTCAAAATATAAAGAGCTGGAGCCCTTTCAGGAGGAAGCCAGTCAGGTGTTTCCCAATGTAATTGTAACAACCGAAGGTGTGGCTTACGAAATATAGAAGTCGTTAGCAATTAGCGATTAAATGAATATCCAACCAAAATGCAAAAAAACGCCCGAACAGGCGTTTTTTTGATATCTACAGCATCAAGACTTATTTAACTTACAATCCGCTGATGCAAAGGCCAATCGAATACGGTGTAATTTCCGGTCCTGCACCTGCTTTGTAAAGGTTATTCAGGTTGTAAGTTCCCATCAGCGTGAAGTTGCCCCAGCCTATTCTTGCAGTTCCGGAGAAACGCCAGTTTTCCAGGAAGCGTTTAGTGTTTTCTTTGTCGATGAATTTTGATCCATCGATAGCCTTGCGGCCTTTTGTATGAGCCCCTACAAGCGTTCCGGCTCTCAGCCCTACCGCCATTTTAAAGCCTTTGTTCCTATTGTCTTTATTGCCAAAGAAGCGCAGTTCAAAAGGCGCTTCAAGATAAGCTGTAGTTAGCTTGTATTTTTTATAATCAACCTGCTCAGATACGAAACGAGCCTGCGCTGAAGCCCCGGTATCAGAAAGGATAATTTGCTGGTTATCAAGATAAATGTTGGAAGTACCAATACCTATACCCGCCGCAAAGCTGAAGTTGGACTTGCCAATCGGGAAATCGTAGCAGATATAGCCATTGAAACCGCGACCCAGGCCTGTTACCTTTACCGAGTCAGGAGCTACCCAATTTTCATAAGTAAATTGCAACATCACAAAGTCTCTCGAAGGCTTTGTCAAAACAGATTCTTTCTTAGCCGTTGGGGTGGTATCCTGTGCTTTTAGGCAAAATGAAGAGAAGATAATGATGGTTAGCAGTGCTAAGCTTTTCTGCATAATAGAAAATTAGAGCGCAAATATAATAGCAGGTTGATGGAAAAATTGTTAAAAGGTGAATTACATCACTTTAATACATCGTAAGGCGGTCAAATTTGTTACCGGAAACTTTAATTATTCTGAGAAATTCATTTTATCTTTGCTCTTCCAAAAAAACAGACGGAGGTATTAGCTCAGCTGGTTAGAGCGTCGGATTGTGGTTCCGAAGGTCGTGGGTTCGACCCCCATATATCTCCCACAAAATTCTTTATTTACAGCGCCTTTCTGAGGCGCTTTTTTAGTAAGTTTATCAGTCTGATAGTTTTATCTTTGTTTGTATACTATTGTAATCAATTGTTTCAACTAATAATTTGTAAGTAAAATGAGTTTAGAAGTAACAGGAAAGCTGGCCGTAAAGTATGATACGCAACAAGTGAAGGAGAGTTTTAAAAAACGCGAGTTTGTGATCGAACTCTCAGAAGAGATCAATGGCAATGTGTACACCAACTTTGCCAAGATGCAACTGGTACAGGCCAAATGTGATATATTGGACCGCTATAATGTTGGCGATCAGATAAAGGTTTCTTTCAACTTGAAAGGTAACCGCTGGGAAAAGGATGGCAAAGTAAATTATATCACCAATCTCGACGCATGGCGTATTGAAGGTGCTGCAGCGGCTATGCCAACCGCTGCTCCGGCAATGCCAGGTTATAATAGCATGGCTACGCCGGCAACCAGCCCAGCTACAAATAATTTTTATAATCCTTCTCCTGAGAATGCAGACGATCTGCCTTTTTAGTAGAAAGAAATTGGTAACGGTTTTAAACGGGCTGCCTTATAGCGAAGGCAGTCCGTTTTGATTTGTGTCTCAGCGAAGGAACTGAGTACGATTTCTGCCTAAATGACCGGATGTAAAACCGATGCTTCGTCCTTATGTGACATTTTTACACGGTTAAGGGTCATCCTACAGGGGTTGTCGCATTCCGAACAGGGTTTATGGCAAACCGAACAGGGTTTATTTCAATCCCTTCAGGGTTTACTACAAACCGTGAAGGGTTTATCACAATCCGATCACGGTTTACCGTTATCCGTGAAGGGTTTACTACGATCCGATCACGGTTTACTATTTTCCGTGCAGGGGTTAACACAATCCGATCACGGTTTACCGTTTTCCGGTCACGGTTTACGGTATTCCGTAAAGGGGTTACTACAATCCGATCACGGTTTACCATTATCCGTGAAGGGTTTACCATTATCCTTATCGGTTTGCATTTTGCCTGCAAAACATCGAGGTTTATCCCAAAAATATAATCTCTTTCTCTATGGACTTTGAATCCTTCCCAGTAAACATTAACTCCTTTCCTGTAGACATTGATTCTCACTCCGTGGTCGTTACCTCTTTCGCTGAACGCATCAGCGCTAACCTATGACCCCTTTGGATTAATCCTTTTTGTCGGCGTTTGTAACCCTCGGTGCTTCGGTTTTTTTCATTTCGGATGAATATTGGATAATGCTCTTGTAGTTTATGGGCTCGCTCAGTGGAAAGGTAGATAATCTATTGCCACTCTCCTTCATGGATGCAAGTGCATACTAGTTCCAACTTTTTTGCTCATTTATCGTTTCCAGCAAGGGCATTTTTGCTTTTTTAGATAAATGTGAGCTAAGACAATACAAACTAAAGCGGTATTTTTACCGTCTATCAGCAACCATAAGTTTGAATTCTTAACTTTTTTTCTAAACTTGGTAAAAAATTTTTCAATGCGGAAATCTCACCTTTTCTATAAACTGGCTTTTGTGCTTTTATTTGCAGCCGCCTTTCAAAGCTGTAAGAAGGAAAACGGTATTGATAATAATACTGTTATTAAAAAGCCATATGGTCTTTTTGTAGGATCTGCTTCCGGCGAACTTATCAATACAAATGATGGCATGAACTACAAGACGCTCTTTGCCACAGACCGTTATCCGTATCGCGCTATCGTTACTTCAGGAGAAAATATTCTCTTTATAAAAGCTAATGTTCATCTAAGCGAAAACAACGGGCTTAACTTCAATCCAACTTACTTTCTTGCTCATCCGATGGCCAAATGGCAACAGATGGTGCTTGATGTTCCCGACCACGACAGACTTTATTTAAGCAGCGTAGATCCTAATTCCAGAGGTATCGTTTACAGTGAGGATAACGGTAAGAAATGGATGGTGGATACAGCATGGGATAAAGGTGCTGCAGGTGGCGGCATTACTTCGTTTACATTATTGAAAAACGGACTCATGTTCGCTCATAGCGACGGGAGTGATTCTCTCTATCAGAGAGATAACAAAACGGACAACTGGAGCTGGGTACCAGCGAAGCAAGTTCTCGGCATTTCTTTCCTGAGCCATTTCAATAATACCCTGACGCTGACTGATACTACCGGAACTAATGGCGTCATGTACAGTAACGATACGGGAAAGACATGGACCGGCTACATGGGACTACCAAACCGTCCGCTTCATGCAACAAACGCACCTTTCGAAAAAGTGCTGTTGGTTGGAACAGACTCTATGGGCGTTTATCGTCTGGAAAACGGAAGCTTCGTTGCCTCTAATAATGGATTAGAAGACTACACAACTGTTTACAGTATTGTAGGGAAAGATAACGTTTACAAGAATGGCCTTGTAAAAAGCTACATATATATAGCAACTGATAAAGGGCTGTACAGAAGTGAAGATCTTGGGTTTAGCTGGGCGCGGGTGCTTCCGGGTAGCTTCACCGCAGTCTACTGATCGTCTTCTGTTTCATCATTTAATAGATCACTCAGGTCGCGCCGCTGTTTCTTAGTGGGGCGACCTGTTTTGCTTAAGCGTTTTCCTGTGAAGAAGCTGGAGCCCAGCCGTTGATTCATTTGCATATCTTCCTCGCTGGTAAGGTCGATATAGTTCTTTATTGCTTCCTCGTAGTTCATTCTCGTATGGAGTAGTCCGGTCACCTTAATCGTCCATTTGCGTGCTGGTGTTTTTATATCGTAACGGTCTCCCATAGCAACAGCGCGGGAAGCCTTAACCGCGACGCCATTTAGTTTCACTTTCCCGTCATCAATCGCCGTAGTTGCCTGAGTGCGGGTTTTGAAGATCCTGATCGCCCACAAGTATTTATCCAGTCTTAGTTTTTCTTCCGCCATATTTCAAACTTTCCTCAAAATTATCAATCGGGCAAGATAAAACCGCCTTAACTCTTTTGTACTTTTGCGCCTTTAATATGATGCATTCACTCGTTCTGTTTGCTTCCGGAAAAGGGAGCAATGCCCAGGCAATCATTGATTATTTCAGGGAGCATCCGATCGCTAAAGTGTCCCTGATCGTGAGCAATAAAGCCGATGCAGGCGTGCTCGATATTGCCAGAAAGGAGCATATCCCTTTTCTCATTGTTGACCGGCAAAGCTTTTCGCAGGCGTTATTGCCCGATCAGATTCAGGCCTGCAATCCTTCCCTTATCATCCTTGCCGGTTTCTTGTGGAGGATACCAACTACACTTACTGACGCCTTCAGGGGAAAGATCATCAATATTCATCCTGCCCTACTTCCGGACCATGGAGGAAAGGGAATGTACGGACACCATGTACACAACGCGGTGCTTGCAGCAGGCAAGAAGGAAACAGGAATAACGATCCACTATGTGGATGAGGTATATGATAGCGGTGACATCATAGTGCAGGCAAGATGCAAAGTGCTGGAAGATGATACCGCAGATACACTAGCATCGCGAATACATGAGCTGGAACACTATTTTTTCCCGAGAACGATTGACTATTTGCTGAGCAAGTAGTTTATATACCGACAGATACAATATAAAAAGCGGCTACACGTTTATTCCTTACATTTGGTAACTGCACATTTTCCTATGAGTAATAAATTTTCCTGTTGTTTTCTTTTCCTGCTGCTGCTTTCCTTCAATGCCTTTTCTCAACAACCTATAGGTGTCTGGCATGCTTACATGCCTTATAATAACGCAGTAAGTGCCGCAACGGATGGTGTTACCATATACGCGGGTTCGGATGCGAGCTTCTTTACCTACAATGCAGCACATGATGAGATCGCTACCTATAGCAAGGTAAACGGCATGTCGGATGTAGGTATTTCCTATATGGGTTATGATGCTACTACAGGTTTTGCTATCATTGCTTACCGGAACGGGAACATAGACCTTTTCAAAGACGAAACCTTTTACAATATACCGGACTTAAAGATCAAGAATATCAGTCCCAAGAACATCAACCATATTTATGCTGAAAACGGGTTTGCTTATCTCAGTACAAGTTTTGGCGTTGTTGTCCTTAATCTAGCCAAAAAGGAAACTAAAGAGACTTACGCCTTCACCAGTAATAGCCAAAGTATAGAAGTAAAAGAATTTGCCTCCGCGGGCACCTATTTCTATGCTGTTACAGCCAACGGACTTTACAAGGCTAACAAGAACAATCCTAACCTTCAGGCTTTTGCTTCCTGGCAAAAAATTGATAACAGAAACGATCTTTTCACGGCTGCAGTATATAATAATAAAGTGTTCGTAGCAAAGCGCGACAGTGTTTTTGCCGTTCAGAACGACACACTGGCCTTTGTTTATCATTCTCAAAACCTGATCGTAAGAATTGATAAAAACGACAAAGGGCTTTTTGTGAATCAGTATATAGGAACGGATGCCGGCAAAGTTGTATTGTTCGACGTTGCGTTAGCGCAGGCTACGGATTCGTTCAATACACCAAAGGCGATTAATACTTTCATGCTTTCAGATGGGTCTACATGGTGCGCTGATATCTATGAAGGACTTGCCAAAAGAGATGGAGGCGGTGTGAACTTTTTCAATCCTGATGGACCGGCCGCTATCGGATCTTTCGATATACTTCCTTACAACGGAGATGTATGGATAGCGCATGGAGGTTATGACGAAAACTGGACCTACCAGGGAAACAGAAGTGGGATATCCCATTTGGAAGCCGGTAAATGGAAGCAATACAGTCAAAAGACTACTGCATTCTTCCGGGACAACAACCTTACCGATTTTATCGTACTTGCAAAAGACCCTGTGACAGGCGACCTTTATGCAGGTTCTTATCGTGCCGGTTTATTTATCCTGAAAGCAGATGGAACGTACCAGCTGGAGAAGTATGGTAGTGGCTACGTGGAGCACAACTCTATTGATACGGGATCTTACCGTGTAGCGGGCCTTACCTTCGACCAAAACAACAACCTTTGGATCAATAACGCCGGAGCGCAACACGAACTTGCAGTAAAAACGGCGGAAGGTAATACCCGCAAATACAGCGGTCCGGGAACTTTCTTCTATTCCGCCTATACGCTTACCGACGACTACAATATGAAGTGGTACATACTGCCAAGTGGCGGTGATGGGGTAGTGGTCTATAACGATAATTATACGCCTGAAAATCCCGCGGATGATGCGGCTATGAAAATCGCTACTTCCAGATTCTCGCTCAATTCTTATGTCAATTGCATTGCGCACGACAAGGAAAACGCTATTTGGATAGGAACAAATGACGGTATTGGTGTTATTAACTGCTCGCCAGACCAGGTGGCAACAGGTAGCTGTGAGATCCGAAAGCCAATTGTTCAATATGACCAGTTTGCCGGTTATCTTTTCCAAAACGAAAAGGTAAAGACGATTGCGGTGGATGGTGCAAACAGAAAGTGGATCGGTACTACAAATGGGGTTTGGCTGATAAGCCCGGATGGTGATAAGATCATTTATCGTTTCACTGTCGACAATAGTCCACTGCCATCCAATACTATTCAGAAAATAGCAGTTGATCCGATAACCGGTGTTGTTTATGTCGGCACCAGTGAAGGACTTGTTTCTTTCAGAAGTACAGCCACAGAAGGTGGTGAGTCCAATACAAATGTCCTTGTTTTTCCTAATCCTGTTCCTTCTGGTTACTCCGGTTCCATTGCGATTCGTGGATTGGTAGAAAATGCGGATGTGCGCATAACTGATATAAGCGGCCAGCTTGTGTATCGTACCACTGCATTAGGTGGACAAGCAGTTTGGAATGGACACGATTATACAGGTAGAACGCCTCAAAGCGGTGTTTATCTCATTTTTGTGACCAATAAAGACGGTTCGCAAACACATGTTGGCAAGATGGTGTTTATGCAGTAGAAGAGCATGTTACAACGCACAGAGGGAATTGTCTTAAGGTCTGTAAAATATGGTGAGACAAGTCTTGTCAGCACTATCTTCACCCGTTTCTTCGGTACTCAAAGCTACCTCGTACAAGGCGTAAGAACGTCTAAAATGAGGCAGAATAAAGCCGCTCTTTTCCAGCCGGCCTCCTTGCTTGAACTTGTGGCATATCAACATCCGCAGAAAAACCTGCAGCGCCTTCGCGAATTTCAAACCGCATACATCTATCAATCTTTACAGGAGGAGGTCATTAAGAACAGCGTTGCACTATTCTCTGTAGAGCTATTGCTGCGCCTGCTGCCTGAAAATGCACCGCAAGAAGACCTTTTTGACTTTTGCTTTGATTATTTCAAAGTGCTGGATCAGTTGCCGGTAGATACGGTGGCCAATTTCCCCCTGTATTTCGTGATGGAGCTAAGCCGTACTCTTGGCTATGAGCTGAACGGAGACTACTCTGAAGCAACGCCGCATCTGAATCTCTATGAGGGGGGCTATTCAGGTCATCCACCGCAAATGCGACCTTTTGTAGCGGATGAAGATGCGAAAATGCTCTCAGAACTGATGCACCAACGAGAGTTGAACGACTTAAAGAATGTGAAAATGAATGGAGTGATGCGCTTCCGTCTGCTGGACTGGTATATCGAATTTCTGCAACAGCATAGCCAGCACCTTGGAACGATTAAATCGCTTCCCGTCCTTCGCGAGATATTGCATTAGCCTTCACAGCCAAGATAGCGGATCACTGCCGCGCCAACCGTAAGCCAGAGGATACCCTTGATTAAAAAGAAAAGAAAGCCTGCAATGCCGAGTCGCTTGAGCCATTTCATCAACCCTTTGCGGTTGCTGGCCTCTTCTTTTGCGTCCCGAGCTTCATTTGCAGACTGATGACCCGTTTTATTCATGGCGCAGCAAAATTAAGGCTTTAAGTGATATTAAACCTTCATAAAACCCTAAAACCCACTCGTTTGCTACCGGCACATTCCGGATTTTCGGCCCTGAAGATAATGTGAACGCACAATCAACGTAAGCTGGATCTACTATCTCCATTAAATGGGAAAGGATATGATGTCAAGCTTTCTTCTGGAAAGAAAGAGTGGCATGACAGAAAAGAAAGGACGGCAAAAAAATTCCTTCACTTGCGTTCGCGATAACACCCCAAAGAAAACTGTTCGGAGCCATAATGGCTCATAAACAAAGGCCCTAAAATACGTTCAGTTTCTGCCGGCCCTCGTAATTGATGGGGACGGTTATAAAAAGCCCCTTGCCTGCCTTCACACTACCCTGTATCCTTACGTCCACTTCCTTGTTAAACAGGAGTTGTAAAGCGTTAGGGAACACATTTTTGAAATCGGGAACAAGCGTTACCGGCAAAAGAAAGGTATCGTTTCCGGGAACCATAAAGCTGCGTGTGAGGGAAGCACTGCCAATAAATGCATTGTTGATATAGAGATCGAGCTTGGCATCTTTCAATGTGAGCCCGAATGTGTTAGGATTATAAAACTGCACGTCCATACTTACCTCTGGCCTGTCGAGATCCAGTTTAGCAAGCCGGAAATTCTTCACTTCCTGGTATTGCAGGTTACGTACCTCTTTCTGCGTAGCACACGAAACAATGGTCAGCAACGAAAGAAGGAAAATGGCAAGTTTAAGTTTCATGGCAGATGTTATTATGGTTGTTGGATATTGTTGGATATGGTTGGAAGAGTTGGAGGTAGTTGGAAGAGTTGGGTATTGTTGTAAGTTGTCAGCCGTTATCTGGTATTGTTAGAGATGGTTGTGCATTCCTGATATCCTTATCGCTTCGAATTCCTCGTTATGTCTTCACCACCTTCCAACCACCTCCAACTCTTCCAACAATATCCAACTTTTCCCCCTCAAATTACAGCTTCCTCATTATCGCTTTTTCGGCGGCCGCAACGATATGCTCTTTAGTTAATCCGTATTTTTCCAGCAGTTGCTTAGGTGTTCCGCTTTCTCCGAAAGTATCCATTACGGCAACGTATTCATGAGGCACAGGGCATTCACGTGCAGCTACATTTGCAATGCTGTCTCCTAGTCCACCGTTGATCTGATGTTCCTCAGCAGTCACTACGCAGCCGGTCTTCCGGATAGATTTGAGAACCGCTTCTTCATCCAGAGGCTTTATTGTGTGCATATTGATCAACTCTACAGAAATGCCTTTTTCAGCCAGTGCTTTTGCTGCTTCCACTGCCGTCCATACCATGTGCCCACAGGCAATAATGGAAACGTCCGTACCCTCTGCAAGCACCTGCGCCTTTCCTATTTCAAAGGTTTGGTCTTCTGCTGTGAAATTTGGCCACTTTGGTCTGCCAAAACGCAGATAAACAGGACCTTCATAGTCGGCAATGGCCAATGTAGCTGCTTTGGTCTGATTAAAATCACAAGGAACGATCACAGTCATGCCTGGCAGCATCTTCATCATCCCTATGTCTTCCAGCACCTGATGCGTAGCGCCGTCTTCACCGAGGGTAAGCCCGGCATGCGATGCGCAGATCTTTACATTCTTTCCGCTATAGGCAACGCTTTGACGGATCTGATCGTAAACGCGTGAAGTGGAAAAGTTCGCAAAAGTGGTAGTGTATGGAATCTTTCCACCGATGGTGAGGCCTGCAGCGACGCCTATCATATTTGCCTCCGCTATGCCACATTGGAAGAAGCGATCCGGAAATTCTTTAATAAATGCATTCAGCTTCAGAGAACCTGCAAGATCGGCTGTCAGTGCCACTACGTTGGGATTGCGCCGACCGGCTTCTAAAATACCCTCACCGAAACCTCCACGGGTTTCTTTTTCATTTAATATCTGTA
>DATJDP010000105.1:0-11278 GCA_035497355.1 Flavipsychrobacter sp. | reverse complement strand
ACTTCCAAAAGTCATTTCAGGACTTCCCAAAAGTATTTTAGGACTTCTAAAAGTCATTTCAGGACTTCCCAAAAGTATTTTAGGACTTCTAAAAGTCATTTCAGGACTTCTAAAAGTCATTTCAGGACTTCCCAAAAGTATTTTAGGACTTCTAAAACCCATTTTAGGACTTCCAAAAGTCATTTCAGGACTTCCCAAAAGTATTTTAGGACTTCCAAAAGTCATTTCAGGACTTCCAAAAGTCATTTTAGGACTTCCAAAAGTCGTTTCAGGACTTCTAAAAATCATTTTAATAAACTTACTTGCATACTCATGGTTTATTGAGCAATAAGATACTCCTTGTATTCGGTTGACAGGTCGTCTATAGATTTATTAATAAACCTTCTGACCGCCGCAATAGACTTAGGGCATGCTTCACATTCATATAGCTCTGTGATAGTACCATGCTGATTACATTTTTTATTATAGTTGCCTACCGATGGTGTGCCCGGAGGACCTTTCGTGTTGAAATGGAAGTATTTTAGATTGTTTACTTTAATAGTGCTTCTCTGTTCGTAAAAACTCAAATGGACATCTGCGGTGACGACAAGCAGCTGGATACAACCACCACTACCTGGCGACTGAAAGGCTATAAACAAATGATCGACGATTTTGGCAGGATTGGCGGTATCTGCCTGCAAGCCAAGCCTGAAGCCCTTTCTCGTGTACCAGACCATCCTTCCCAAAGCCCAGTCACGATCAGGAACCCTATCGTTCGTTATTAAAAAACGATCTGATTCTCTTGAGAAATTAAGTGCCAACTGTTTTAATGTTGCCTCAGACTTGCCGGGCACATCAATGGTTGCACTAAAACTTGTATCTGTCTCTTGTGCAACCGATGTAAAAGTCAGCGCACACAGAATGATAAGCAGAAAGGTGGGCTTCATGGTAAGCTTTATTGGGTTGTAAACTTACAAAGTCATTACTACATTCGTAAATGGGCGATAAGCATCGGTTAAGCATAGCCTTCATTCAATCTGCCAAGCCCTCTGCAATCCTCTCCAGTTCATTTACCGTTTTCCAGTTGCGGGTGGTTGCTTTTACTTTCAGCTTGCTTTCAAAAAAGTTGTTATTGATTTTGGTATTGCCGTAGCCGTTGGGACAATAGACATACACATCCTTTCCTGAAATAACAAACCTGTCGGGCGAAAAGTCCAGCTCTTCTGTTTTCTTGATATTGGCAGCCTCAGGCTTGTCCTGCAGGAAGGTAACATGCAGCTTATCTGTCTGAATGTCTTTTTCCTTTAAAAAAGGATTGTGTTTTATGGTTGCCATAATGTCTTTCAGCGTTAGCACCAGCACTGGCACATCAAATCCGAAAGTGGCCTTTATAGCGTCTTCGATCTTCTTTGCCAATAGCTTCTCCTCCTCTTTTTCCGACTGAAAGACTACGTTCCCACTTTGTATATACGTCGCAACATTCCCGAAGCCGTAGCTTTCATACATAGCCTTCAGTTCCTGCATGTTGATCTTCTTTTGGCCGCTTACGTTGATTCCCCTAAGGATGGAAATATATGTTTGCATGGCAATAAAATGAGGCAATAAAAATAGCGCTGTTTCAATCAGTTTCAACAACAACCACTATCTATTATATTTGCAATCCTTCATTTATAGGATCATACATGGAATTAAGTAAGAATTTTCAGCATAACGAAGCCGGGCAGCAGTGGTACGAACATTGGGAACGTGAAGGCTATTTTCATAGCGAACCGGACGACAGACAGCCCTATACTATCGTTATCCCACCGCCAAACGTAACGGGTGTGCTGCACATGGGGCATGCGCTGAACAATACGGTGCAGGATATATTGTTGCGCAGGGCCAAAATGCTCGGATTTAATACCTGTTGGGTGCCTGGTACCGACCATGCATCTATTGCTACGGAGGCAAAGGTGGTGGGTATGCTGCGCGAGCGTGGTATTGACAAAAAGAGCCTTAGCCGCGATGAGTTTCTGAAATATGCATGGGAGTGGAAGGAGAAGTATGGAGGCATTATCCTTCAGCAGTTTCGCAAGCTTGGTCTGTCTCTCGACTGGAGCAGAACCACCTTTACCATGGATGCCGATTACTATGCAGCGGTGATCAAGGTCTTTATAGAGCTTTATAACAAGGGCCTTATCTATCGGGGTGTGAAAATGATCAACTGGGACCCGAAAGCCAAGACCGCACTTAGCGATGAAGAGGTAAACTATAAGCAAACAAATAGCAAGCTTTATTATGTACGCTATAAGATAGATGGCGACGAGGGTGAGTATATTACGATTGCCACCGTTCGTCCGGAAACAATATTAGGTGACACAGCAGTATGTGTGCATCCTGAAGATCCGCGTTATGCACATCTGCGTGGCAGATTCTGCTTCGTGCCGCTGATCAATCGCAGGATTCCCATTATATTCGATGAATATATAGATATGGAGTTTGGTACGGGGGCCCTGAAGGTAACGCCAGCCCATGATATCAACGATTACAACCTTGGTCAGAAGCATCACCTCGAAGTGATAGATACGCTGAATGATGATGGTACAATGAGCGAGGCGGCACAGTTGTACACAGGTGAAGATCGCTTTGCAGTAAGAAAGAAGATCGTAAAAGACCTTGAGACAGCAGGAAACCTCATAAAAGAAGAAGAATATACCAATCAGGTAGGATACAGCGAGCGTACCGATGTGGTGATAGAGCCGCGCCTTTCTATGCAATGGTGGTGTAATATGAACCGTATGGCTTCTCCCGCACTTGGCGCGGTGATGTCGGACAATATTGAGTTCTATCCTTCCAAATTTAAGAACCTTTACCGTCACTGGATGGAAAACATCAAAGACTGGTGTATCAGTCGCCAGCTTTGGTGGGGACAAAGAATACCTGCCTGGTACGATGCTGAAGGCAATATTTACGTGGCGGCAACCGAGCAGGAAGCGTATGAACAATTTAAAGCACAGAATCCGGCCTCTAGAAGCGACAAGCTAAGACAGGAGGAAGATGTGCTGGATACCTGGTTCTCCTCCTGGCTTTGGCCCATGGAGGTGTTCGACTGGAACAAAAATCCTGACAACAAGGAACTGAAATACTACTATCCGACCAGCACATTGGTGACGGCACCCGAGATCATTTTCTTCTGGGTGGCAAGGATGATCATGGCCGGGTATGAATTCATGGGAGAGAAGCCGTTCCAAAAGGTTTACTTCACCGGCATCGTGCGCGACAAGCAGGGCAGGAAGATGAGCAAGTCTCTAGGTAACTCCCCCGATCTGCTGCAACTTATTGAAGATTTTGGAAGTGATGCGGTTCGTTTCAGCGTGATGATCTCTTCCCCTGCGGGTAATGATCTGCTATACGACGAAGGGCAGCTGGAGCAGGGCCGTTTCTTCATCAATAAAATGTGGAATGCGCTGAAGCTCGTTAAGGGCTGGGAGAGCAGAACCGCTGAAGATATACCGACAAGCAATGTGAACTTTGCCCTGGACTGGATGGAGCAAAGACTTGCCTTTGTTTCCCGCGAGCTGAATGGCTTGTTTAAAGAATTTCGATTGAGCGAGGCTTTGAAGACGATCTACTCTCTGATTTGGGATGACTTCTGTAGCTGGTACCTCGAATGGATAAAACCGGGCATGGATCAGCAAATATCCCTGACTGTCTACAACAGAACGGTGGTGTATTACGAGCAGCTTTTGCAATTGCTGCATCCGTTCTTACCGTTCGTTACAGAAGAGATCTATCATCAGCTGAGGAACAGAAACCCGGGCGATGACCTGATGATAAAGCAATTGCCTGCAGATAAGGAAGCAGATGAAGCGGTACTTCGGCACGGACATTTGCTGCGCGATATTATTACAGCTATCCGGGATACGAGAAACAAGAACGGACTTAAACCCAAAGACACGATTACCCTTTGGATAGACTCGGAGAATCAGGGCTTTTATGATAACGTTCAGGATATTTTAAGAAGACAGGTAAACGCAGAGAACATAGGCTTTACTTCAGAACCCAAAAGCGGCACGATTGCTGTTGTAGTACACTCCGACAAATTTTATATCGAAGCAGAGCTGGCAGTGGTAGATACCGAAAAGCAAAAAGAGGACATGGAGAAAGAGCTCGTGTACCTAAAAGGCTTTCTGGTAAGCGTGGAAAAGAAGCTGAGCAACGACCGGTTTGTGCAAAATGCAAAGCCGGAGATCATTGAAAATGAAAGAAAAAAGCAGGCTGATGCTGTGGCAAAGATAAAAGCGCTTGAAGAAAGCCTCAGTTTGCTGTAACTTTAAGGAACATGAAGCGGACCATATTTTTTTCTTGTGTATTGGTATTGGCCTTTGGGTATAATCTCTCTGCCCAAAAGGCTAAAAAGGATGATGACAAAACGAAGGAAGTCGCGGTCGGTCCGAAGATTCGCGCTTTTCTGGGTAGTTCGGACTATAGTGGGGGTCTGATCAGCAAGCGCGATTTCGACAAATACCTGAAAGAAGGATTAACGGCAAAAGACTCCCTGGGAAATCTGTATCAGGTGAATGGCTTCATGTTTAGCTACGGAGAACGGAACCTTTACGAAGATTCGCTTGGGAACCTCATAGTGCTAACTGATTACCTGTCGGAATGGTGTGCCGGAGACACAGTATCGCCAGCCATATCCAACAATATTTTCTATAAAACAAAGCCAGGAGATACCGCTTATATAGACCAGATAAGGGTGCTGCTACCTACCGGCAAAGAGGCAGCAGCAATGGGTTTGCGCTTTGTTTTGACGAAATAGGCCGTTAAGCTTTTATCTTATTGGACGGCGCTCTTTTCTTGCAATTGTTATTTATGCAGTAATCAAGGCTCCGTTGTTTTTTTGGTATGGTGATGAATAGATACCGTGCTACAGCCGATGATAGTGGTTCCGGTTTCATCACAATTTCACAAATTTTTGCCACTGTTGCTCATCGTTCAGCCATAAACGAATAAAGTAAGTTCCTGGCGGAAGGGAGCTAATATTTATCCATTCGTCATGGGCTCCTTCTGACTCGTGCTCTTTGTCCTTTACCACAGTTACTATCTGTCCTGCCAGATTGCAGACCTCTATACCAATGTTGCAATCTCCCTTAATAGTAAAGTTTATCGTCAGCTTACCGGTTGACGGGTTAGGAGCAACTGTAAAATCCCGGACAGATTCAGGCTCCTTCACACTCAGTAAGCAATGGTTATTCAGCACTTTGCACAAGGAATCCTCAAACAGAGCTAAAGGGTATCCATCCCACGAAAAGCTACCTGCAGATCCCCCAAACACAGAATCACGTTTTAATCTTAAGTAGTTGTAGCCGCAATAGGAAACGACAAAGTCGTCCCAAGTTTCATCCGGTCCTTCCATAGAATAATCAAAATCCTTTCTCAATGCAAGTATAAGAGTATCACCGACTGGTAGACCACTCCCCTGAAATGACGTTCTACACGACAATCCGGCGTAACCCCAGACAATAATAGTGTCCTTATAGGTATTGCCGCAATAATATTGTAGTACTTTAAATGTAGTTCCATACCCGCTTACCACACCGGTTTTAACCGCCTTTACAATGTGAACACTGTCATTTGGGGTAAGTTGGAACCAATAATTAATCGACTGAAAAAAGTCTGGTGGAAAAGTAAGACAGGTACAAGCGCGCGCTGAATAGGATACGCTTGTAGTTATCACGATAGAGATAATGAAGAACAATCGTGTCGTTTTCATGGGCTATTGGTTTGAAATGATAAATTTCCTTATTTCTGTTGACAGTCAGCTTATTACTTTGGGGGTTTAAGCAGTAATGGAGTCTCTTCAAGCGTCATAATCTCATATGGCAAAGTTTACTTGACATATATTACCTTTTCATTTCTTGCTATCATCCTTCCTATTGGCTCGGTAAAGCTGTCATACCCGTTTTCGATAAGCCGTTGCCTGACTTGCTCCAGACCTTCTTCTTTCACAGCCACTAATAGGCCACCGTTCGTCTGTGGATCGGGAAGTATATTAAAAGCTTCCATCACATTAACGCCCGCTTCAAATTGTACAAAAGGATTGTAGGCATTCCAATTGCGATAAGTAGCATCGGGAATGATCCGCTCAGCAGCATATTGCCTTGCTGAAGCGAGTATGGGCACTTTGTCGTAGTATAGCTCCATCGATAGGTTGCTTCCTTTTGTCATTTCCAATAAGTGCCCCAGCAATCCGAACCCTGTAATATCGGTCATTGCAGTAACGCCTTCTATGGCGCCGAGCGCCGCGCCAATACTATTCAGCTTTATCATCTGTTGTGTCCATTCCTCATAATGCTCCGGTAAAAGCTTCTTTCGTTTCTGTGCTGTGGAGAGAATACCAACACCTATTGGCTTTGTGAGCAGCAGATAGTCTCCTTCCGTTGCTGTATTATTTCTTTTTAAGTGTTTTGTTTTCACCAGGCCATTTACAGCCAGTCCGAATATCGGTTCCCTTGAGTCTATGCTATGGCCACCTGCCAGTGGAATCTTGGCCGTCGCACAGACGTTTCTGGCACCCTCTATCATCTGCTGCGCTACAGAGACCGGCAATGTCTCTACCGGAAACCCAAGGATAGCCACAGCCAGCAAGGGATTTCCACCCATAGCATACACATCGCTCACCGCATTGGCAGCCGCTATCTGACCGAAAAGAAAAGCATCATCAACGATCGGCGTAAAGAAATCGGTGGTGCTGATCAGTGCCTCTTCATCGTTCAGTTGATACACGGCAGCATCGTCGTTGGAGTCGTTTCCGACTAATAGTTTGTCGTAGAAGGGAAGGGTAGCATGCGTGTTCAATATCTCCTGCAAAACGGCCGGGGCTATCTTGCAACCACAGCCTGCGCCATGGGCATATTCGGTAAGCGCTATTTTATTTTCCTGTATCTGATCCATATTGCACACTTAAGATTTTAATCGTGTTCGTCTTTGTATCTACTTTATCAGCTTCGATCTTTACCATCACGTCCTGTAGCAAAGGACGATTATTGAGTGCCTTAGCGTAGTGTTTATCGTAATATTTTAATAATACCCCGAAGCAACCTTTTACATCATTTTCGATAAGGCAATTGATAGCTGTTTTTGTTTCCAGTCCACCGAGTCGTTTCTGAATCCGAACGATAGCATTGATCAATCCCTCTTTTGGATAGCCTCCATATTCCTGAACGATATAGTTCAGTCGTTCTTCAAAGGGGATGTCCAGAAAATAGAGTGGCTTTGTGCGGAAGCAATTCCAAAGTTCGAAAGGCATATTGATGTTGCCGATCCTTTGACTTTCATCTTCCATCCAAATCTCCGTGGCACCCTGCTGCTCGGCAAGCTGGAAAAGCTGTAATGCAAGCAGATTTTCAAACATCTCGGCAGACGGTTGAGGTATTTTATCCAGGCCTCCAAAAGCGGAACCTTTGTGTTTGGCAAGGTCTTCAAGGTCTATCACCGCTTTCCCACGCCTGGCCAGTTCTGTCAATACAAGAGTCTTCCCGGAGCCGGTATAGCCCCCTATGAGGTGAAAAGGGTAGTCTTTCCGCAACTGCTCCAGCGTCCAGTTTCTAAAGGCTTTGTAGCCACCTTCAAGCTGATATACTGTAAAGCCATACATATCCAGCAGCCAGGCAATTGCCGCACTCCGCATGCCCCCACGCCAGCAATGAACGAGGATAGAGTTGGCAGTTGGCAGTTGAGAGTTGGCAGAAGAGTTAACAGTTGGCAGTTGAGAGTTGGCAAATTTCTCCGGTTGGTTAGTAGTCAACTGGTTCTTCGTTTTTTTGTCAACTGCCAACTGCCAACTGCTAACTATCGCCTCTGCGTGTTCTACCATCGTCCGCATTTTAGGACCGAAAAAGTCAAGGCCGATCTTGATGGCATTTTCTCTGCTTACTTGTTTGTATGTTGTTCCAACCTCTTTTCGTTCCTCATCCGAGAACAGAGGAAAAGATATAGCATTCGGAATATGTGCATGCTCGTATTCGCCCGGGCTACGTACATCGAGCACCGGATGCGACTGCGCCAGAACAATAAATTCTTCAACGGGAACTTTAATAACCGCCATTTCAAAGCAAAGGAAATGAACTTATAGCGGATGGCAAAGGTGGGTAGCTCTGGCACTGGTCCAAGCGTCTCGCTTTGACCTATTATTTGCAGGCATTCGCTTACATTATTATATGAAAACACTGGTCCAACCCCATTGGTCCAAGCGTCTCGCCACAAGTGTTCGAAACACCACTCTGGTCTAAGTGGCTCGCTTGGATATATTATTTGCAAGCATCCGCTTGCGTTATTATATGAGAGTTCTTTGGCAGGCTTTGTAGCAACAACGACTATGCAGAAGGGAATGATTGAAACAAATTTTATTGACCGAAGCGGACGCTTCTAAGTGCTGGGTCCAGGCGAGACGCTTGAACCAGCGGGTTATCTGTAGACCATCCGCACGTCTTCACTTAACCCCTTCTTCACTCACTACTCCTTCACTTCGTCATTTCATCCCTACCTTCCGCTTCACTCATTTCCCATTGCCATTTGCTTCATTGCATGGGCAGTATCTTCGCCTACGTACTTTTCTATTCTACGCTCTGCAATATAAATGACCGGTGTTAAGACGATCGCCACTGTGGATTTGTACAGGTAGTTCATAATACCGAACGCGAGGATCTCCTGCCAGGTGAACACACCGAAAAACGCAATAAACAAGACGATGTAGCTGTCTATCAACTGAGAAACAAGAGTAGAGCCGGTAGCCCGCAGCCATACTTTCTTTTCGCCCGTCACTTTCTTGATCTTGTGGAAGATATAAACGTCCACGAGCTGACTTACCAGAAACGCCACCAGGCTACCGAGGATAATGCGCATGTTTTGACCGAAAATGCCTGCAAACGCAGCCTGCATATCTGGAACGCCGTTGCTTTTGTTTACCGGCAGCCAGAAATCTGCCGCGGGTACACCAATAGCGAGGTAATACATTAAAAAAGCATAGGAGATGAGGATAATGGCTGTATAAGAAATTCTCCTTACCGCCTTTGGGCCGTAATATTCATTAACGATATCCGTCATGATAAATTCGAGTGGCCAGAGCAGTACGCCGCAGGTAAGGTTAAAACCAAGACCGCTTTCACCAAACAGCGTGAAGTTGGCTGGAGCAATGTGAAACAGCTTTTCGAGGGAGAATATCTTTGTACCGATGCTTTCTGCGATCAGGGCATTGGCTACAAAAAAACAAGACATGGCAAGGAACAGCTTCGTCGACTTGTCGCTTAGAATTTTGTGGATCATAACAGCTAAGAACAAGTAAATCTATTACAACAAAACAAAAACTAATAGCGTTCGGCCATTTTATCTTTGAATGCCCGTGCCATTAGGCACCGGAACCTTTGGATCATCCAGTTGTGCCGGATACAGTTTCATGTAATAAGGATAGTTTCGTTCGGGGTAAAGGTCAAGAGTCAGACCATCTATTATTTTTACGCGAACCTTCGACATATCTACCTTACTCATAAATAGGGGCATTTCCTGAGAGGTCTGCCATTTATTGCTTTGCATATCCCAGTAAACATAGCCACGGGCAGGGTCATAAAAGGCATAGTAGTCCGGAAAGTATGCATAGTTCTTTCCCGGCTGAAATGCTGTGGTGGTTTTTGCAGACGTGGTTTTTGGGGTCCTGGCCGGTTTGTTTTTTTGAGCTGAGCCCTGGAAGGGCAGCAATATCGCGAGTATTATGAGCCATGTTTTCATCTCTTTGCCATTTCCCTAAGTAGTGTAAAGTTGTGCCGGGAACTAATTTCTTTCTAACAAAGAAAAATATTTATGTAAATGCTATGAATATACAGTCGCTGTATATATTTTAGCCTAAATTCTTAAAAAGACTCACATGAAGAAGGTGTTCAAGTGGTTGGGCGTTACCATCACTGTATTTATTGTTATTATCCTTTCGGGCCTGGCCTACCTGAAGTTTCTGTTGCCTAATGTTGGCAAGGCCACAGATCTGAAAATAGAAAGGACCCAGGAAAGGGTGGAACGAGGAAAATATCTTGCAAATTCCGTAACCGTTTGTATGGACTGTCACTCACGCCGCGACTGGTCGCAGTGGTCTGGTCCGCTCATACCCGGCACAGAAGGAGGAGGTGGTGAGCCTTTTGATCGTAAAATGGGATTCCCCGGCGATTTCTATTCAAGGAATATTACACCGTATGGCCTTAAAGACTGGACGGATGGTGAAGTATATCGTGCAGTAACTACCGGTGTGTCAAGGGATGGAGAGCCTTTATTTCCTGTGATGCCTTACCATTACTACGGCCAGCTGGACAATGAGGACATTTACTCCATTATTTCATACATCCGTACGCTTGCGCCTGTTCAGAACGACGTTAAGAAGCACGACCCCGATTTTCCTTTCAGCCTCATTATGCGCACTATTCCGCAAAAGGCTAATCCAGCTCCGAAACCGGACCCTTCCGATTCAGTTGCTTATGGTGGCTATCTTGTAAAGGCAGCCGGTTGTGTAGAATGTCATTCAAGATTTAATGAGAAACAACAGATGATCGCCGGAACGCAATTTGGTGGCGGACGGGAATTCCCGTTGCCGGGCGGTACCTTGCGGACACCTAATATCAGCCCCGATGCAACAGGTATAGGCTATTGGAGCAGAGATAAATTTATCGAAACATTCAAGCATTATCAGGATTCTTCTTATACGTCTCCAAAGCTGGCTATGACGGACTTCAACACTTTAATGCCGTGGACAATGTATAGCAGGATGACCGAGACTGATCTTTCGTCGATTTACCAATACTTGAGAACGGTGACTCCAATTAAGAACGAAGTAACGAGGTTCAGTCCCCGCGCGGTTGCTTCGAAGTAATTGCGTTATCTTATCTGAGTTGATATAAAAAAGACCTATAAGGTTTCTAAAACTTTATAGGTCTTTTTGTTTGTATGTCAATCACGTCGTCGTTACATATCATCATCGTCGTCCCGCGGCTTTTCGATTACAGTCAGTTCCACCATTTCTGCAGAATTGCGGTACATCTTGAGGATACGTACCTCGTAACGGTCGAGAGTGAATTGATCCTGCTCATGTAATTCATCCGAAAAACGATAAGCGATCATTCCGGATAAAGTCTCATAATGGTCGCTTTCTTCGAGACGGAAAGGAAGATATTTATTAATATCCGACAGATTAGTATGGGCATTTACGATAAAAGTGTTCGGCGCTGTCTTTTCTACATGTGGCTTTTCATTATCATATTCGTCCTGTATTTCCCCAACC
>DATJDP010000104.1:0-6918 GCA_035497355.1 Flavipsychrobacter sp. | reverse complement strand
GTCGAAGTACCTTGGTCGAACGCCAAAGTGCCTTGGTTGAACGTCAAAATGCCTTGGTCGAACCTCAAAGTACCTTTGTCGAACGCCAAAGTACCTTGGTCGAACCTGAAAGTGCCATGGTCGGACGACGAAGTGCCATGGTCGGGCGACGAAGTACCATGGTCGGGCGCCGAACTACCTTGGTCGGGGGGCAAAGTACCTTGGTCGAACGTCGAAGTACCTTGGTCGGGCGCCGAAGTACCATGGTCAAACGCTAAAGTACCATGGTCGAACACCGAAGTCCATAGGTCGGACGTATAAAAATTTACCGGTAAGTATTACAGTCCCACGCTAAAAATGGAGTTTTCCGGAAAAATGCTGCTATTGATTATCAGTAAGTTATGCTCATTAATTGTTCTTTAGTTGCCTTTAGTTGTCTTAAGTTGTCTTTAGTTGCCATTATTTGCCTTTAGTTGTCATCTTTTGCCTTTAGTTGCCTTTAGTTGCCTTTTTCGATACCTGCCCTTTGGCGCCATCGTATGTTTGCATTGTCAAAAGGAATTGAGGTACAAAAGCGTTTCTTAGCCGGCAAGCAAACACAGTTCTGAAGCCCTTAAGACAACAAATAAATTTTATTAACCAACTATCAAAAAAGTAAGAAAATGAGAAAGATTGCATTAAATCTTAAAAGGAAAAACACAGATGCGCTGATAACGTTTGCGCTGGACATTCACACACACATGCTCGAAAGTGCGGCGATATTCGACACGCCACCCGTTGCGCTGAGTGACTTAAAAACAACGATAGACGCCCTGCAAACAGCACAGCATGAAACGCTGATGGGCGGGAAGGCAGCCTTCATTAATCGGGATGAAAAGCAAAAGCAGGTCTGTTCGGCCCTCGGGAAACTGGCCAACTATGTAGAGAATGTGGCAGATGGAGACGCAACTACGGTTACACTGGCTGGTATGACACTAAAGCGAAGAGGCCCGAAACGCTACACTTTTCTCGATCAGCCTCTGGCACTGGGAGGTAGTGGCATTGGTAATGGTAAGGTAGCTCTGAGATGGAAGAACGTGGACTATACAAAGACGTATGAAGTGGAGTACTGCGTAGACCCGGTTGCGGAAGACAAATGGCAACAAGCGCCTTTGATAAGTGCAGCGAACACCATAGTGGAGGGGCTGACTCGTAAGGAGGATTATTGGTTTCGTGTCCGTTCCTGTGGCTCAAAAGGCCTGGTCAGTGAGTGGAGCAATCCGGTGAGGGTGTTGGTACTCTAAGCCGGACTTGAGAAAAGAAAAATTACCGCCGTCGGTTTGAGTTGTAACCGCCGTCGGTTTTTTTGTTTCAGGCATCGTTCGGCATTACATCGGTCACTTTATGAAAACGAAAAAGCAAGCCGAGATTTTTGGGCTTTGCTTTTTTATGGAAATGATTAAATTCAACGTCTTTTTATAGAAGAACAGAAACATTTGCTGCACCCTAAGGAATATAGTAAACTGAATGACGAGGAGCTGCTACAGCGCTACCGCAGGAGCAATAGCAACGAGTGGCTGGGGTATTTGCTGCAGCGCTACACCATGCTGCTGCTGGGGGTGGGTATGAAGTACCTGAAGGACAAAGATGCGGCTGAAGATGCCGTGCAGCAGGTATTTCTCAAAGCGCTCACCCATTTGCCAGAAGGGACGATACAAAACTTCAAAGGCTGGCTTTATGTATTGATGCGCAATCATTGCCTTCAACAGCTGCGCGATAAAACTTATAATACATCTTCCGATATACTGCAGCAGTTGCCCGCAACCGACACAACGGAAGACTTGAAGCAGAAAGACTATACTATAGAACAGATGGACAGTGCGCTAAGGGAGCTAAGCATTGAGCAGCAGCAGTGCATTGATATGTTTTACCTGCAAAAGCTGAGCTACAATCAGATATGCGATAAGACGGGCTACACCTTCATGCAGGTTAAGAGCTACATACAAAACGGGAAACGTAACTTGAAACAAAATATGCTTAAAAAGATGGCTAACGACAATTCATGAGCGGAACGGGAAACATATTCGGTAAACAAGGGGGCAACCTTTCTGAAGAAAAGCTACAGGCTTATCTTGAGGGGAAGCTTTCTGCAGAAGAACAGCGTGAGGTGGAGGCCTTTCTTGCCGACGATGGTATGGAAAGTGATGCATTGGAAGGACTGGAGCAGTTGGATAAGCAGGAAAGACGCGAAACGGTTCAGCATCTTAATTTACAGCTAAACAGGTACTTAACAGAGCGGAGAAGACAGCGGAAAGGGTTTTATAAAGACAACAAGTGGACGATGCTTGCCATCTTTATTGTGCTGTTTGTGGTTGTGCTGGCCTATATTATACTTCGGCTGGCTGCTTCGTAAGGAGGCACACCTTAGCGATTCTCATTTTTTTTAGGAATAATAACGTTCAACGCGCTGGCCTGTACCTGTGCACTTATCTTTTTTGTACGGCCAAGATACTCGCCATCTATCTGAAAGTAGGCCCTCTTTCGCACTTCTATTGTTAGCGACTCAGCTTGTAGTACTTCTGTTTTTTTAGGATTGAAAGGTCGGTTTAAGAAGAGCATTTTTAGCAGTTCTATCAAAGAAAGCTTCCGTAAGATTATCACCTCAAACAAGCCATCGTCCAGCGCTCCCAGAGGATTGATCTTTGCACCGGTACCATACATGCTTGCATTAGCGATAACCACCATAAAGGCAGTCCTTATCAGGTTTTCGCCACCTTTCTTAATGTTCAGGTTCATCAGCCGTTTCCTCCAAAGCACTCTGAATATTTCCTTTGCATAGCCAATCTTGCCGCGCATGTCATTCTCTTCAAAATACTTTACCAGTTGGGCATTGATGCCTATGTCGCTGAGATGGATGCATACCTCCGTATCATTTATCCGGAGAATGTCTATCGTTTTTATTACTCCCTCAAAGAGTATGTGTAAGCAGTCTGAGGGATTGGCGGGCATTTCCAGCTCCCGGGCCATACCGTTGGAAGAACCAGCGGGAAAAATGCAAATGGGAATGCCGGTACCTATCAATACTTCAGCAACTTTTTTCAATGTGCCATCGCCACCCACCACTACCACCTTGTCAGGGTGCCAGCTATTTATCCAATAGCGGATAGACTCCTGGTCATTCCGGCCAGTTGTATCGTAGATCTCAAACTGATGAGGACTTGTCTTGAAAAAGTCGCGGATGCCTTTCTCCCAGGCATACTTTGGTTTTCCTCCCGCAAGGGGATTTAAAATAAACAGGACTTTTTGCACGGGGTGGTCTGGCACGTTATTGTTTTGCTTTTATAGACAATATAAAAATAAGACCATAGTAATAAATGAGTTGGAAAGGTCGTAAACTGAGGGAATGGCTGCTAAACAAGCTACACATCACCCGCAAGCCGGTAGTGAGGGTCTATAACGGGTATGGCGACCGCGATTTGTTGTTGGTATATGGCCACGTATTGCGGCAGTCGCCTTTGCCCAAAAGGAAGTTTAAGAAAAACTTCTGGAGCAACTCAATGTCTCTGGTACGACTGTTTCTGGTAGAACCGTTTTCCCACGTGAAACTGCAGATGAACTGGAAGGATGTGCTGCTGGAAGTGGAATCTGATAAGGACGGCTTTTTTAAGTTTGAATGGAAGGCGCCCAAAGAGCCAGATCCCGGCTGGCATCCTATAAAGGTGGAAATAGCGAATACAAAGCATCGCGGTATCTACGGCCATGGAAAGGTACTTGTGCCATTTCCCACACAGTATGGGTTGATTTCAGACATTGATGACACCTTCCTTATTTCTTATTCGCGCAATCTGCGAAAACGACTTTATGTTCTTTTTACAAAAAATGCACGAACACGAAAGCCATTTGAAGGGGTAGTGCGCCACTATCAGCTTTTGGCAAACGCAGATACGACACTCGAAAACCCGAATCCCTTTTTTTATGTATCCAGCAGCGAGTGGAATTTGTATGACTACATCAATGAATTCAGCAGAAGTTACGGAATGCCGGACGGTGTGTACCTGTTGAGTCAGATGAAGCAATGGTATGAGCTGCTGAAGACAGGGCAGACAAAGCACAACGGAAAGTTTGTCCGCATAGCAAGAGTGTTAAAGGAATTTCCGCATCAGAAATTCATACTGCTGGGAGATGATACACAAAAGGACGCGGAGATCTACACCCGCTTGATTGCAGCATTTAAAGAAAGGATTATGTGTGTCTACCTTCGACAGATTGGAAAGGCAAAAAAGCCCCAAACAGAGTTTTTTATAAAGGAGATGATGAGCCATGGGGTGGAGGTCTGCTATTTTAAGAAAAGTGAAGAAGCGATCGAACATTCGCTGAGAATAGGACTCATAGAAAAAATATAAGCTATGGAAAGTGAATTTATGAAGCTGGCGATAGAAGCTGCAAAGCAGGGTATGGAGCAAGGAGATGGCGGACCTTTCGGAAGTGTGGTGGTAAAAGACAATGAAGTGGTGGGAGTAAGCAGCAATAAGGTGTTTGCTACTAACGATCCCACGGCACATGCAGAGGTGATGGCTATAAGGGCAGCAAGCGAGAAACTGGGCACTGCTGACCTTTCAGGCTGTGAGATCTATTCTTTGGGCGAGCCTTGCCCTATGTGTATGGCAGCTATTTACTGGGCAGGGATCAGCAAAGTGTACTTTGCCAATACGAAAGAAGAGGCTGCCAGAGTGGGCTTCGATGATTCCACCCTATACAAGCAGCTATCGCTTCCCTACCACCAGCGTAGTATTCTTATGTCTCATACACCGGCTACAGAGGCAGCACAACTTTTCGATGACTGGGACTGCTGTACGGATAAAGCCGACTTGCCGCAAACCTGAAAGCGATAATTCTAAGGCGACAGCGACAAATGCCAGGGGGAAATAATAATTCCAGACCTATAGATGAGGGTTTAGCTTGGAACGTGGCTATGAGGGCAGTCTTTTTGTCCACCTGATAGAATCGGCCTTCCCTTATTGCCGTCTTATACTTAACTTACAGCCCAAATTTTGTGGACTAAAATGGATGTTGCCAAATACATAGGACTCTTCTTACTAAAAAATCATTTCGTTTATATACATGGTCTGGGTAATCTGGAAATAAGAAAAAAACCGGCTTCCTACAATGGCGAAGTGCTGGAAGGGCCTTCATATGATGTGATCGTTACCTCTATGGGCTCTATAGATGATAACCTCGCCAACTTCATCGCAACCAACGAACAGATCAGTATTAGCAAAGCATCTAATTCCCTTCGTGAATTCAGCCTCCAGGCACGTGCAGACCTTCAGGCCGGAAAGCCTGTTATTATTCCTTCTATTGGCTCGTTTGTAGAAGAAAACGGGAAGATCATTTTCATTACTGACCCTCACTTTCACTATACGCCACCCAGCATCGCTTCAGTACGCATTGCCCGCCGGCAGGATGAAACAGTTTATACCACGAATGCAGATATTCCGGCCGTTAAGCCACGCTATATAGACCCTGAGGTGGAAGATGAAGGAAGAAGGAGTATTAGTTGGGCAAAAATGGCAGCCTGGATTGTTGGACTTATTATTATTACGGTGCTCGTGGTGTTAGGCATTCGCTATATGAACAGTCATAACAACACAGATGTAACGCCATTGATACAAACGCCAGTACAGGATACAGCTACTCCTGCCGCTGTTGCGCCTGTAGACACCACGGCAGCCGTTGTAGATTCTTCTGCTGCAGTATCTGTTGGCAGTAACGGTTTATTAACCTTCGACGTGGTCATTAACACTTATACTGACCTAAATAAAGCGCAAAGAAGGCTAGACAAACTGAAGAGCTATGGAAATAATGTAGAACTCATTACCGAAGAGGATTCTTCTGTATTTTATGTAACGATGCCGATAGAGAAAATAGCTCCGGCGGATACCGCACGGCTGTTAGACTCCTTAAAAAGGGTTTTTAATCCGACCTACGGGGTGAAGATCCTGGAATAGAAGAAATGCTATGTAAAAAAGCAGTCACTCTTTCGGGTGACTGCTTTTTATTGCGCAGGTTTCCATTATTGCTTCACCACTTTTTCCTTGCTGATTATTGTTCCTTTTTTATCATAGAAAAGGATGAAATAAACGCCACGAGGATAGTTCTCCATATTTAGGGAGCTAATACCTTGTGCGCTCACAACTACTTGTCCGAGGCTATTGACAAGTCGGGCATTGGTCTTTTCGGAAAAGTAAACCTTATTTTTTACAGGATTGGGGTAGAGAGATATCTTAGTTTCATTCCCTGGAGGAGCAGTAATACTGTTAGGGATACCCTTCAGTTTTACCACCCAGTAATCAATACCGCCATGATTGCCGCTTACGTCGCCGTCATTAGATTGGGAGGTAGCGGCGATTACGTATCCACCATCGTCGGTTTCAATAATTTGCTTTCCGACCTCGTTGGCGCTTCCTCCCATCGTTTTGCTCCATGTTACGTTAAAACTGCTGTCCATTTTTTGCACTGTACAGTCGTAGGGGGATAGCCAGCTTAAGCCTACATAACCTCCGTCCTGAGTAGGTTTTGCGATGAATGTAGCTGTCCAGCCTACCGCAGTGTCTAATACACCGTACTTGTCAATCTTTATGGTGGCAGCATATATTCCTCCTGTCGGGTAGTCTGTAGTAATTCCGCTGACAACGTATCCGCTATCTTTCGTTTGATAGATATTTGATGCCCAGTCGGGGCCGAAAGACCCATAACTCTTTTCCCATTGTAAATTCCCTGAAACATCCAGTTTAACTACCCAAAAATCAGCAACTCCTATTGGGCCGGAAACATCTCCGTCATAGGAAGATGTTTGTCCGGCGACGATCACTCCGCCATCGTAAGTTGCTGCTATGGAATGCACATCTTCATTGCCGCTACCGCCAAGTGCTTTTTGCCATAAAAAGATACCGGTGCTAC
>DATJDP010000103.1:0-57259 GCA_035497355.1 Flavipsychrobacter sp. | reverse complement strand
GTTTGCCAAGGCCACTCTTGCTGGCGAGCCGATAGACGTGTACAATGAAGGCAATATGGTGCGCGACTTTACTTATGTATCAGATATTGTAGAAAACATATTCAGATTATTACCGCATCCTCCTCAGCCCAATACTGAGTGGGACAGTGCACAACCCGATCCTGCCACCTCTTCAGCCCCTTATCGTATATTGAATATCGGTAATAGCGCACCGGTGCAGTTGATGGAATATATCAATGCATTGGAGGCGGCCTTAGGCATTGAAGTAAAAAAGAACCTTATGTCTATGCAGCCCGGCGACGTACCTGCCACCTTTGCAGACGTCTCCTCGCTCGAAGCCATCACCCATTTCCGCCCCTCCACACCAGTCAAAGAAGGCGTCCGCCGGTTTATTGAATGGTATAAAAGCTATTATAAAGTGGAAGAGACAGTTGGCAGCTGATAGTTGGCAGTAGGCAGTTGGCAGTAGGCAGTTAATAGTAGGCAGTAGGCAGTTGGAAAATTACCAAATCATCAAATAGGCCACAAGCCATCGCCACCAGCCAGTGCCAGTGCCACCCGGCCAGCGCCCATCACCACCAGCCATTGCCATCGCTAATAGTCTGAATCAGGATTTACAAGATTTGAGGATCATTAATAATGATGAATTGTTAATTATGAATTATGAATGGCAGGTGGAAATGAATGATCAATTGTGAATTATGAATGGCAGTAATCTGTACAAGCCAGAGCCCCGGGCCAGTGCCAATAGCCAAAGCCATCGCCATCACCAGTGCCACACGGCCAGCGCCAACGCCAGAAAAAAATCGAAATTGCAGTATGCGCCTTACCGTAGAGGAAATAGACAGCATCAGGAAAGCGACTGAAACATGTTTTGGTAAAGCCTCCAAAGTTTTTCTTTTTGGCTCCCGCGTGTACGACCACAAGCGAGGTGGTGACATAGATCTTTACATTCAGCCGGAACAGCAAGATGGCCTGTTTAATAGAAAAATTCAAATGCTGACAATGCTTTTTGAGATGATTGGTGAGCAAAAAGTCGATATTGTCGTTCAGTATTCGGGACAAAAGCGCCTTATCGACGAACTGGCACTAAAGCAGGGTATATTACTATAAAAGGGATATGGAGAAGGAAGATATATTACAATCTGTTATCAGGGAATGTCAAAAGCATTCAAAAAGGCTTGATTTTGCTTTTCGGCAAATAAACCCCTTATTACCTTTCACATCCGAATCTGTTGCTGATCTTAAGGAGGAAACAGTAAGCTACCTGGACCAGTATATTTTTCGCTTTTCCAAATTGCAGGACGCCTTAGGCAATAAATTGTTTAAGGCCGTTTTAGCGTCTGTAGGGGAAGATTTCAGTAACAAAACTTTTATTGATATTTTTCATCGTCTTGAACAGTTAGATATCATTAATGACTATGCCGTCTGGAATCGCCTAAGGGTATTGCGCAATGAGATAGCTCACGACTATGATGTTTCTGACTATGAGCTGGCAGAAAAGTTGAATGAATTACTGAGCGCCCACGATATACTTAGAGTGTATTTCAAGCTTATTTATGACTATTGCAAGAAGAAGGGGCTATGTAATTAATAGGCTCTGCCATCACCAGCCATCGCCGATCGTCTGAACAACGATTCACTTGATTTAAAGATTAACAGGATAAAACATACGCAACCACACGATGACGTGAACAGCGTATAGCCCGACAAATTGCGCGGAGCGATTCAATTTGTCAAGGTGTTTCTTTGGTTCTTTCTTTGCACCTTCAAAGAAAGAACGAATAATGAGTGCTTCGCCGTTGCACCCGCAAAGAAAGAAGAGATGATGTTAGCCACAGATTGCTTCGCCTAAAGGTTCGCAATGACGGCTTGCTTTTGTTCTTATCCCGCGCCATCGCCACCAGCCATTGCCAGTGCCACTAGCCAGCGCCGCTACAGCCATCGCCGTTAGCCATCGCCAATTGTCTGAAACCAGGATTTACAAGATTTAAGGATTAACATGAAGGCCAGTGCCACAAGCCATCGCCATCGCTAATAGTCTGAACCAGGATTTATAAGATTTAAAGATTAACAGGATAACACCCACGCGGCCACTAGCCATGGCCTATACCGCTACAGCCAGCGCCACTAGCCATCGCTAATAGTCTGAACCACGATTAAATGATTTTAAGGAATAACATGATTTCCTATTTCCGCCTGGCGGAAAAAATAGAACGGTCCGTAGTGCGTGCTGTAATGAACTAGTGATCTTGTGTATAGAAGCATTCTCTAATGCTGAAAATATAGTGGCGCCTATTTGTATTTCTTGATTATGTCGATAAGGTTCCCCGGCTGACGCTGACGCGGAGCATGATCAAGGCCCTCCAGGTGAACATACAAAAAGTGCTATGGTGCTGAACAGAGAGCTACGCCAACAGCGTATAGCCCGACAAATTGCGCGGAGCGATTCGATTTGTCAAGGTGTTTCTTTGGTTCTTTCTTGGCACCTTCAAAGAAAGAACAGCTGACGTTAACCACAGATTGCTTCACCTAAAGGTTCGCAATGACGGCTTGCTTTTGTTCTTATCCCGCGCCATCGCCACCAGCCATTGCCAGTGCCACTAGCCAGCGCCGCTAAAGCCATCGCCAACAGCCATCGCCATTGCCAAAACCCCTACATTTGCAAACCCAATCAACCAAACATTAAATAATTCAATACCCGTATATCCGCTGAAAGGCGGCAATAAACGGCCCCTTACGGAGAGAAAACAGTAACAATGCAGGAAAACTTTAACCATACTGCCGAGCAGCAGCCCGAAGAAGAAAGTAGCATAAATATCCAGCGGATCATCGCCATTATCAGCCAGAACTGGTACTGGTTTGCAGGCGCCGTCATTGCCGCTATGCTCATTGCCTTCTTCTACCTCCGCTACAGCACCGCTCAGTACAAGACCCACGCCACCGTTCTCGTTCAGGACGATAAAAAAGGCGGCGGCATGCCGGATGCCGGTTTATTGAAGGATCTAGGGTTGGGCGGCAAGTCGAACGTAGATAACGAGGTAGAGATTTTCAAATCCCGCACATTGATGGAAAAGGTGGTGCGTGACCTGCAGCTCAATGTCCATTATTATACCCAAGGGAGGGTCAAAACCATAGAACGTTACAACGATAAGGCCTTCCAGTTATTTTTTGTCCCTTTGTTCGAGGACTCTCTAAAAGGGAAACATACCTATACGTTCAAAGCAGTAGACCAAAAGAGCTTTGAACTAAAAGATGAACAACATTCCTGGAAAGGCAACTGGGGTGATACCCTCCGTCTGCCTATTGGAAATGCACTTTTTACCCGAACATTTGCAACTAATTCGGACCCAAATGAGGAGTATACGATTGTAGTTAATAACCTGGACGCTTCTGTAGCCTCCTATATGGCTGCTCTTTCAGTAGCCATTCCTAACAAACAGGTAAGTACCATAGATCTCACTATGGAAACCCCTGTTCCAGCTAAAGGGGAGGCAGTACTCAATAAGCTGATCAGAGAGTATATGCAGAGCAATGTGGATGATAAGAACCGTATTGCGGACAGCACTATGCGCTTTATTGATGACCGGCTTGTACTGGTAGGAGATGAACTGACCGGCATCGAAAAAGATATTGAAAGCTTCAAAGAGCAGACCGGCCTTACTGACCTGAGCGCACAAAGTCAGGCGCTCATCTCGAATACTTCAGACTATGTGAAACAGCTCTCGGCTCAGCAGGTACAGCTCAGCGTATTGGAATCCCTTCAAAAATACCTTAGTGAAAACGACAAGCGGGTTGTGCCATCTTCCATGATCGTACAGGATCCGAGTTTTGCAGCCACGGTCAATAATTATAATGAGTTACAGCTCGAGCGCGAAAAGCTCCTCATGAGCTCCACGGAGAACAACCCATTAGTCAAAAACCTGGATCAACGATTGGCAAGCGTGCGTGCAGACATGCGTAGCGGATTGGCCTCCCTTAAAAAGGGTATTGAGGCAAGCATCAACAAGCTGGAGCAGCAGACGGGTACTTTGGCTACTCAGCTTCGCTCCGTACCAGCTAAGGAGCGTATCTACCTGGAAAAATCCCGCCAGCAGTCTATCAAGCAGGAACTATATCTATTTCTATTAAAGAAAAGGGAGGAAACTGCGGTAAGCAAATCCGCTACCATTGCCAATGCGCGCGTCGTTGACCCTGCAAAAACAGACCAGCTTCCGTTCAAGCCTAAACATCAACTGATCTATTTGTCTGCCTTCCTTATCGGGCTTATTATTCCTGGGGGGGTACTTTACCTGAAGAACATGCTTAATACACGGATGGTTAATAAGACTGACGTAACTGACCGTACTGGGGCAGCCATCGTAGGTGAGATTGCCCATAGTGCCGAGCAGGAGGCTGTGGTAGTCAAGGAAGGCAGCCGTTCAGTGATAGCGGAGCAGTTTAGAGCATTGCGTACCAATCTGCAGTTCATGCTGACCAATAAGGAGGAGAAGATCATTATGCTCACTTCTTCCATGAGTGGGGAGGGTAAATCTTTTATTGCGACTAATCTCGCAGCTACCTTAGCCGTATCCGGTAAAAAGGTGGTCTTAATGGAGCTGGACTTACGTAAACCGAAGATTTCTGCTGCATTGAAGCTGGATAATGCCATTGGGTTTTCCACCTTTGCCATTGGCCAGGCGGAGCCTGCTGATATTATTAAGCCTTCCGGTGTTCAGGACAGCCTTTGGGTTGTTCCTGCCGGTCCGGTTCCACCTAATCCTGCGGAATTGCTCATGCTGCCCCGCGTTACAGAGTTGTTTAGTCTGCTGAAAGAACATTTTGATTATATAGTTATAGATACCGCCCCTGTGGGCCTTGTCACCGATGCACAATTGCTTTCTGTTCATGCCGATATGGCACTCTTCATTGTTCGGCAGGGGTACACTTTCAAGCAGCAAATCAAGCAGATTGAGGAGTTATACCGAAACCGTAAATTTCCAAAACTTAGTCTCGTTATTAATGATGTAAAGGCTGGGAAGGGGTATGGTTACGGTTATGGCTATGGCTATGGCTACGGTTATGGAGGCTATGGTTACGGAGCTTATGGCAATGGATATTTTGAAAATGGTGACAAAAAAGTTAATGTAAAGAAAGGGCTATTACAGCGAATGAGGAGCAAATTCTAGCGTTTGTAGCTACTTAGTTTTCTTGTTATCATAAGTGCCGAACCAGGTTATGGCAATGGCAAATCCAATATCAAGACCAAAATACATCGGGGCAACTTCGCCTTACAAACCCATAAAGCATGCAGTTGGGTAAAGTTCTAGCAAGTGATAATTTTTCAGTCATAGTTGGTTTATATGACTGGATTGAACTAGGGACGTTTTGAAAATTGACTTAATCAGCAATAGTATTGAGGCGAAACAGGTAGTCCCCCAATTACACGTCTAAACACTTCAAGTCCTTAATCAGGGGCAAACGGACGTGGCACTGATTCATTTTTGAGAACACAGATAACTTCAGTTTGAAGGTAAGTAGATATACTGAATTTACGTACGACGTAAGTTTGTAATTGATAAAGCATTTTCAGTTGTCAGGTAATAAGCGGATAGCCAAGAATACTGTAACATTATATTTCCGGATGTTGTTCACGATGACGATCTCCCTATACACCTCTCGTCTCGTGCTCAATCTGCTTGGGGCTGAAGATTTTGGTATATATAACGTTGTCGGCGGAATCGTTATTATGTTTAGTTTCTTAAACAGCGCAATGACCGCATCAACACAGCGATTTCTAACTATTGAAATTGCTGAAAAAAACACGCTAAAGTTAAAGAGAGTATTCAGTCTAAGCGTGACGTCCCATATCATCATAGCCTTGGTTATATTGTTACTCTCGGAAACAATCGGTGTTTGGTTTCTGAACAAAAAATTAATTATTCCAACGGTCAGAATGGAGGCTGCTAATTGGATTTTTCAACTTTCAATTTTCACCTCTATCGTAACAATTTTGAGCGTTCCATACAATGCAGCAATTATAGCGCACGAACGGATGGGGGTTTTTGCAAAAATTGGAATACTTGAAGTGGGTCTAAAATTAGCCGCAACTTACACTCTTTACTACCTCGGCGGCGATAAGATGATCCTTTATTCAGCTTTTATATTTGCTGTTTCCTTAGTGGTACGAATTATTTACGGTTTTTATTGCGCACGTCATTTTAAGGAGTCGAAATATTACTTTTTTTGGGACAGGCAGCTTTTTATTGAGATGATGGCTTTTGCGGGTTGGAATTTATTTGGTGTTTTTGCTGGAATCGGTTACAATCAGGGCGTAAATATTCTTCTTAATGTTTTCTTTGGACCTATTGTGAATGCCGCTCGGGGTATTGCATTTCAAGTGATGGGCGCTATCAATCAATTCGTTACAAATTTCCAAATAGCATTAAATCCTGCCATAACTAAATTATATGCACGTCAGGACGAGAGACTAAACTTGTTAATTTGCACATCGGCTAAGTTTTCGTATTTTCTTTTGTTGTTCTTCATAATTCCTATTCTGTTTAAAACAGATATCATCCTTAGATTATGGCTAAAAACTGTTCCTAAGTACACTACATTATTTACACAATTGGTGTTAATAGACATTTTAATCGCTTGTCTATCTGGGCCGCTGCAAATAGTGGCGCAAGCGACCGGCAAAGTCCGAAGGTATCAGCTAATAGTAAGTATAATATTGCTTTTGAATTTACCTTTGTCATACATTTTGCTGAGGAGCGGGTATGGCCCAGAATTTACCTTTATCGTTTCAATAACACTATCACTTCTCTCATTGTTAGCGCGACTAATGATTTTGAAAAAACTTGTTTTTTTCCCTGTAGGCTTATTTTTAGGCCAAGTTATAGGCAGGATATTATTAGTTACGGTAATTATTTTGGCATTTTCCTTTTTAGTACCTGGGTGGGGTCAAAATCAAATTATCCAGATTATTACGATGTTCATTACAACGAGCATATTTCTTTCATGTACAATATGGATTTTGGGTTTAAGTAAATCTGAACGCGCGAATATTGCAAATTACATTAAGTCACTCCTTGCCCGCGGAAGAGCCGCTATTTACAAATAAGAATCTAAAAATGATTATGTTCGATAATAAAGTTTTATTAGTTACCGGCGGTACCGGATCTTTTGGTAATGCGGTATTAAATCGATTTCTTCTCACCGATATTAAGGAGATAAGGGTATTTAGCCGCGACGAGAAAAAGCAAGATGAAATGAGGCATATGCTTAAATCTCACAAGGTGAAATTTTATATAGGCGATGTTCGAGACCGGACGAGTGTGGATGGCGCAATGAGCGGAGTAGATTATGTTTTCCATGCAGCAGCATTGAAACAAGTGCCTTCGTGTGAGTTTTTTCCTATAGAAGCGGTTAGAACAAATGTGTTTGGAACGGAAAATGTAATTGCATCGGCTATTCAACACAAAGTGAAAAACGTGATTATTTTAAGTACTGATAAAGCTTGCTATCCTATCAATGCCATGGGAATTAGCAAAGCAATGGCTGAGAAAGTAGCGATTGCGAAAGCACGTTCCCTTAATAGCGACAGTAATACGACGATATGTTGCACTCGATATGGCAATGTAATGGCAAGTCGGGGTTCGGTGATTCCCCTTTGGATCGATCAACTAAAGGCAGGTAAGAAAATTGCAATTACCGATCCTTCAATGACTCGTTTTATGATGACATTAGATGACGCTGTGGACTTGGTGCTTTATGCGTTTGAGCATGGAAAGAATGGAGATCTATTTGTTCAAAAAGCGCCTGCGGTGACATTGGATGTTTTGTCAAAGGCAATTCATATTTTGTATGGGAAAAAAGAAGATGTCAACCTTATTGGAACCAGACACGGAGAAAAGCTGTATGAGTCACTCGTAACACGCGAAGAAATGGCAAGGTCCATAGACTTGGGAAAACATTATAGAATCCCCTGCGACGGTCGTGATCTGAATTATGATAAATATTTTATAGAGGGAGAAGCAAAAATTTCTGGGTTTGACGACTACCATTCTCATAATACTTATAGACTTAATGTAGATGAAATGAAAGAGTTGCTTCTAAAGCTTAATATTATTAGAGAAGATGTTATGGCGCTTTAATAAAAATTTAGAATGCAACTAAATCAATTAACGTTTACGCGTTTTTTAGCAGCCATTTCCATCGTAGTTTTCCATTACGGTATGGCATCGCCACCATTTAATTTTTCAATTTTTTCAACGTTATTTTCGCACGCTAATATCGGAGTTAGCTATTTTTTTATACTCTCAGGCTTCGTCATGGTTATTGCGTATAGCGCGAAGAGGGTAAAAATTAATATTAAGGAGTACTATGTGAATAGGTTTGCTCGAATATATCCTGTATATTTTTTAGCGCTTTTGATTACTGCTTTACTTATTATAGTGAAGCTAGGGGAATTTGACATCATAGAATTTGCGTTAAGCAGTAGCTTAATTCAGGGTTGGTTTCCTCAATATGCAACAAGTTTAAATGGCCCTGGTTGGTCTCTTTCCGTGGAAATGTTCTTTTACGTTTTGTTTCCTTTTTTGTTTAACTTGGGTTATTCGACAAAAAATTTGAAAAGCATTTCGATATGCGTTTTGGCGTTTTGGTTGATTTCTCAAGTTGTATTTAATAGCTTATTTTATTCGCCTTTTTATAAAGGATATCCTTCTTTTAGTCATAGCTTTTTACACTACTTTCCTGCTATGCATTTGAGTGAGTTTATGATTGGAAATTTAACAGGCTTGTTTTTTCTCAGATATAGGAAAAATAAGAATTTCGACCTTTCAATTGTCTTTTTGATGATCCTAATTCCTCTGACGATCATTTTAACAGAGCACTTTAAGGTTAAGCTGAATTTTCATAACGGGCTAATGGCTTATATTTTTGTTCCTTTGATCCTCCTGTTATCTATGAATACAGGCCGGATTACAACATTGTTTTCCCATAAATTTTGCATTTTGCTGGGTGAAATAAGCTACGGGGTATATATCTTACAATACCCGATATTTCTTGTTGTGCGCTATTTTAGTAAGTATATTCCGCACACGCACCCTTCCGTTGTCTTTTATTTTTATTTGCTAATGTTATTTGGAACCTCTTTATTGTCGTATTACCTTATTGAACTTCCTGCTAGGAAGAGGATAAAGTCGGTTATGGAAAAAAAAATAAATAAGAAAAAGGAGATTAAGGCATATGCTTAAAGTAATGACCATTGTAGGAACGAGACCTGAGATTATCAAGTTGAGCAGAGTAATGGCTGAGTTGGACTTATTTACTCATCATGTGGTGGCACACACTGGACAGAATTTTGATTATGAATTGAATGAGATTTTTTTTAATCAGCTCAAGATTCGTAAGCCTGATTTTTTCCTTGAAGCTGCCGGAACCAATGCGGCATCGACAATTGCAAACGTAATTAGTAAAACTGACGAACTGTTAGAGAGAGAGAAGCCTGACGCTTTGCTTATTTATGGAGATACTAACAGTTGCCTTTCAGTTATTGCAGGGAAAAGAAGACAAATTCCTATTTTTCATATGGAGGCTGGTAATAGATGCTTTGACCAGCGTGTGCCAGAAGAAATCAACAGGAAGATTGTGGATCATCTTAGCGATATTAATATGCCACTCTCGGAACATGCGCGCCGTTATCTTATAGCGGAGGGATTGCGACCTGAAACAATCATTAAAACAGGTTCTCCTATGAAGGAGGTTTTACGTTTTCATGCATATGACATCGAACATTGTGACGTACTGGAAAGAGAAAACCTGCAGCCAGGATCGTATTTTATAGTGAGCACTCATCGGGAAGAGAACGTGAACTCAGAAGAAAATTTCAGGAACCTATTGGAATCTTTGAACGCTATTGTTAATAAATATCGAAGAAAGGTAATTGTATCCACCCATCCCAGAACACGGAAAAAACTTGACGAAATAGGCTTTATAAATACCAATCCGAATCTTGAGTTTCTAAAGCCCTTCGGCTTTATTGACTACGTTAAGCTTGAACAAAATGCCTTTTGCGTGATATCGGACAGCGGAACAATTACAGAAGAATCTTCTATACTTGGCTTCCCCGCTATAACTATTAGGCAGGCTCATGAAAGACCTGAGGGTATGGATGAGGGGACACTTATTATGTCTGGACTAGATCCAGATCATGTTCTCAACTCTATAGATGTAGTTACCTCTCAAGATAAGGGGAATCTTAATATTGTGGGAGACTATAGTACCGAGAACGTCTCTAAAAAGGTAGTACGAATTATTTTGTCCTATACCGATTACATTAATAGGACCGTTTGGCATAAATAATTGTAAATGAAGAAAAAAAAAATATTGTTATTTGGTGCGTCAGGGATGGCCGGACATGTTGTCTATTCTTTTTTGAACGAGCTCAAGCTTTATGAGATCACTCCCATCGTCTACCGCAAAAAGGTCAGCGAAAGTGCAATAATAATAGATGTAAGTAACACAGAGGCGGTAATAAATTTAGTAAGGACTCAGAAACCAGATTTCATTGTGAATTGCATTGGGGTACTAGTTAAAGGTTCTCAGAAATATCCGGATAACGCCATTCTTCTCAATGCCTATTTTCCGCACCTATTGAAACGTTTAGCCGATGAGGTACATGCTCGGCTTATTCACATAAGCACGGATTGTGTATTTTCTGGAAAAAAAGGAAATTATTGCGAAGATGATCCGCAAGATGCTGAGGATTTGTATGGTAAAAGTAAGGGGTTGGGCGAAATTGTGTCAGAATCCCACCTGACGCTTCGAACTTCGATAATAGGACCGGAGATCAAATCTGAGGGAGAAGGACTATTTCATTGGTTTATGCTAAAGGAAGGTAAGGTTCAAGGATTTACAGAAGCTTTCTGGAGTGGCATTACCACATTACAGCTTGCAAGTGCAATTCAGTCTGCAATAGAAAATGATCTAACAGGCTTATTGCATGTAACTAATGGAGAAAAAATATGTAAGTATGACCTAATTACGCAGTTTAAAAAAGTTTGGGAAAGAAATCTTGTTATCGTTGAGTCGGTACCGGGTAAAGCTGTCGATAAATCACTTCTAAAGTCAACCAAATTCGATTTTAACGTTCCTAGCTACTCCGTGATGTTAAACGACCTGAAAGAGTGGATGACCTCCCACGCCTTTTTATATGATCAGTTATATTGTTAGTTACCAATGAACATGTTAATTATCTCACCAAATGTAGGGAGGACAGCACCAGGAATTGTCTTTGAGAAGCTTATTGAAGGATTGTCAAAAATACATTCTGTGGATTTAATAACATCTGATTTTCACTCCTCCAATTTAAGAACAGCCAATAAAATTACTATTGTACCAAAATTGAATTTACATCCAAGGTTATTTAAACTCTTTATATCAATTTTTGGTGTCTGCCCAACCGATAGGATTTGGGAAAGAAAGGTTTTATATAGGTTGGGGAAATGCGATATAAAGAAATATGATCTAATTTTCAGTTTTGTATCCTTCCATCATTATACTGCATTGTTTTTAGGAGAGAAGCTACGAAGATATGGACCCAAATGGGCGGTATATTCTGTTGATGCAATTCCGGCACCTATAGGATGGTCGAAAAATGATGCATATTATAGATCGGTAAAAAGAATAGTTTCGAAAAAGCTGTCTAAAGCTCAATATTATTTTGCTGCAAATGAAGAAATGTTGATGTATCAATTAACAACATTTGACAGCGAGAAACTCGTATATAAAGGAGTTGTTTTTAATCCCAATGGCGGACGATTAATCGAATTAAAGACTCCGTATTCGTTTGAAAGTTATACTTTTCTATACACTGGCGGGATATACGGAGTTAGAAATCCAAAGTACCTTTTACAAGCTTTCCGTAAGTTACTCAAGCAATATCCGAATTCAACATTAGAATTTGTTGGTACATCTTTAGACAACAGTTTATTTAAAGATTTTAGTGATTTTGAAAGAAGAAAGATTATGCTGCATCCATTTACGCGGGATTTGATTCCTTATTACGAAAGGGCTACGGCCTTACTAGATATTGATTCGGAATTAGAGGACGATGTATTCCTATCCAGTAAGATGGTAAACTATTTAACAATTAATCGACTAATTATATCTGAAACCGGAAATAATAGCCCTTCTCGAAAACTTTTCAGCGGTATTGCTTCAATTATCCAATGCAATCATGATTCAGATATGATTGCAAAAGCTATGAAAAAGGCCATTGAAGATGGGCCTAGCGCCGACTTTCGCGATCGGGAAGAAATAATTTCTAAATTCGGCATTGATCGAATTGTAACGGAACTAACTCAAAGGGTATCTTAGAGACTGCAATTTTTTTCAGCTGGTTACAAAACTATGAAAGTACAAGGATATCGTAAAAGCCTTGTTAGTCCCATTTATTTTGTTCTGGGGTTTAACTTGTTTACTATAGTGATTTTTATTACTGCACCCTATGACTGGAGCAGAAGCGACCCTAATGTCACCGTTTTATATCTGCTTTTAAATATGGCCTTTATTTATGCGGGATACAGATTAGGCAGCGGTGCAGGGTCACGTCGAAACATTAAGCTAAATGTTCCTTTTAAAATCCCCAATGCAAAGATTACAAGTTTTTTGTTTATTTTTTATTCACTTACTTTTTTAATTAAATATGCTTATCTAACAAGATTTCCTTTCTATGATATTAAGGGTATGATTTCTTATTTGTCTCTTGGTTTCTTTGACCCTCAGCTAGCTTATAACCTTAGTGTGTATGATTCTCGTTCATTTACTGTCAGCTGGATTTTGTTCACATTCATTTCAATATTTAATCAGCTATTTTTCATATTTGGATTCATTTCATGGAAAAGCCTTAAACCATTTTTAAGAATACTATTGATATTTTTTGTTTCGATAGAAGTTTTTTATTGGTTGGGTCGGGCTACTGCATTCGGAATTATATCATTAATTACTACTCTGGTTTTATGCATTATTTCACAACGAAAATCAATAAAGATTAGTTTTAGAAGTATGGTTGGAATTATCGTTGTTTTTGCCTTTAGTATACTGTTTTTTGGTAGTTTGAAACAAGGGAGGTCGGGAACAGTTAATCTTAATCTTCAGAATTTTGATCAAGGTAACGCCTCAGTACTTTATAATCACTACGTTCTAGGATTCATTCCAGACGATTTAACCATAACCTATATGTATTCTGTATCATATTTGGCGCAAGGCTATTATCACCTGGGGTTGGCAATGAAGAACGCTCCCTTTTCTTCCACGTTTATGCTTGGCAATAATCCTGCCCTTATAAGTATTGCTGATAATGTGGGTATACACCTTTGGGATAGAACATACATCCATTGGCTACAGGTAAATTGCGGAATTGATGAGATGGCCAAGTGGCATAGTGCTTATCTATGGTTTGCCAACGACGTGTCGTTCCTTGGAGTGCCGTTTATCCTGTTTATAATTGCATATTTTTCGGGATATGCACGTGCATTTGCGTTAAAGCACAACGACCTAATGTCAAAGGTGGTTTTTGTCCTTACCATGAGTGTGTTACTTTACTTATTTGCTAATAACACCTTTCTATACCAATATTTTTATTCTTTTACGTTCGTCGTGAGCATCTGGTATTTTACTCGTGTTAGATATATACATCTTGAATAATGTTAATCAACAGAATTTCGCAATGGTAAATTTATTCAATAATATGTATTCCTTGTGTACTGGAAATTCTTCGGTACAATCTTCGTTAAGAGCACTCATACGCTTTTTTGCGAATAAAGCTCTCCCAATATTTTTTTGGGTAACTAAAAATAATAAAGAATATCGGCTAATCCCTTCAAAAAAAAATCCCGAAACAATAGTATCACTTACATCTTTTCCAGACCGTATAAACAAAGTTTGGCTGGTTATTGAAGTGTTATTGAGACAGACTAGAAAGCCGGATAAAATTAAATTGTGGTTGTCGAAAGATCAGTTTTCTTCGATTGAAGTTCTTCCCAATAGACTACTCTCGTTACAGAAGAGAGGACTTGAAATAGAACTACGAAAAGGGAATTTGCGTTCGCACAAAAAATATTTTTATGCGTTAAAGGAATATCCTGATGCAAAATTAATAACAGTTGATGACGACATTTTTTATCGTACGAATATGATTGAGAAACTCCTTCTTTTTGCGGAAAATTATCCAAAATGTATTGTCGCTAATTATGTAAGAAAAATAAAAATTACAGATGATGAGTTGAGTCCCTACAACGAGTGGTCTTTTTACACATCTGCAGGAGAACCAAACTACCTTGCATTTTTTGGGAGTGGAGGAGGAACCCTTTTCCAGCCTCAGATCTTTCCTCGAGAAACCTTAGATAAAGAGACCTTTATGCAGATTTGCAGTTCTGCAGATGATGTTTGGTTAAACTTGATGACTCGAATCAATAATTTTAAAGTTGTAAAGACGGATTTGGAGACAATAAACCTTTTACCCATTACCGGCAGCTTGCAGAATTTAACATTGTCTTCCGTTAATTTAATGGGCCAAAATGATACACAAATAGATGCCGTGAGGAAATTTTGCATAGAAAAGTTCAATAAAGACCCTATGAAAATAGCGCAATTTATTTCTAACTGAAGGCGATTATGAATTTGAAATATTATTGGAGTAAGCTTTTTAAAAAGCTAAGAGGCAGTTCCGTCTTTCAAAGTGAAATACACCCTACGTCGAAAATTGAATCGGGGAGCCTTATTGTGAATTCAAAATTTGACAAACACTCTTTTTGCGGATACGACTGTCAAATCATTAACTGTGAGGTTGGTTCATTTTGCTCCGTTTCGAATCAAGTTATCATCGGTGGTGGAATGCATCCAATGGATTGGGTCGGAATGTCTCCCGTTTTTTATGAAGGTAGGGACAGTGTTAAAGCGAAATTTTCAACACATAAGCGGGTTGATGCAAAGAAGACGATCGTCGGACATGATGTTTGGATAGGGCATAGCGTACTGATAAAGCAAGGAATCACCATCGGGACAGGAGCCGTAATTGGAATGGGAAGTGTTGTAACAAAAGACGTTCCACCATATGGCATTGTCGCGGGTAATCCTGCAAAGCTAATTCGGATGAGATTCAGTGAAATGGTCGTTGAAGAATTGCTAAGATCCGAGTGGTGGAACTACTCGGACGAAAAACTAAGCGCAATGGCGAAATTTTTCAAATCGCCTCAAATGTTTTTAGAGCAAATAAAAAAATGAAGATTTTGCACTGTTGCCTGGCAGCATTTTACATAGATGACTTCGGATATCAAGAGAATATACTCCCTAAAATGCATTTGCGCCAGGGACATGATGTCAAAATAATAGCATCTACTGAGACCTATGTTGAACGTAATAAGTTAGGGTATATTGCGCCTGGCACATATATGACAAGGGAAGGAATACCGATAACGAGAATTCCTTATCAATCTTGGTTACCTCATGTCATTATGAAAAAGCTTCGATTGTATCGAAAGCTAATAAAAGGAATAAAAGATTTTTCTCCAGATATCATTTTTCTTCATGATTGCCAGTTTATAAGTATAGTATCTGTCGCACAATATCTGAAAGCAAACGTCAATACTAAATTATATGTAGATTCTCATACCGATTTCATTAACAGTGGTAGGGGCTGGGTATCTAAAAATATTTTGCATAGGGTCGTTTATCGTTTTTGTGCAAAACTTATAGAGAATAGAGCAGAGAAATTTTTCGGCACGTTACCTATTAGAAGTGATTTTTTACACGAAGTATATGGTATAAATCCTGAAAAAATAGCACTGCTTCCATTTGGTGCAGACGACAGTCTTTTTAATTGGAACGATAGAACAATGATACGAAATAGGCTTAGAACAGAACTTAAAATTAGTGAAGACACATTTGTCATTATTACAGGAGGAAAGATTGACAATAGAAAGAATATTCACTATTTGTTGGAGGCGTTTAAAGATGTTTGTGATGAAAGTAATAATAGGCATATTAAACTGATCGTATTCGGTAAGCCTGTAGAAGATCTAAAGGAAACAATTGAAAAGGCTTCGTTACATCGCGATATAATTTATATCGAATGGCTACCGTCAGAAGAGATCCATAAATATTTTTTCGCTGCGGACTTGGGCATTTTCCCCGGTACCCATTCAGTTCTTTGGGAAGAGGCTGTTGGGATGGGTTTGCCATGTGTTTTTCAAAAATGGCGAGGTATCACCCATATAAGTCTCAATGGCAATTGCCAATTTCTTGACGACGGAAGGAACGTAAATGAAATTATAAACATCATTAAGGTGATATTAGATGATCCAGAAAGCTATATCAAAATGTTGGAGATAGCACAAAGAGAAGGACCTAAGAGGTTTTCATATTCTCAAATAGCAATTCAAGCAATCTCATAAAATAAAATACAAAATGCCAGAATATCACATGTGTTCGAACTGCGTCATGGATAATAGCGACGCCCGTATCAGTTTTGATAAAAGGGGCGTTTGTGACCATTGCAACGATTTTTATACTAATGTAAAGCCGAACTGGCATACCGGTGAGAGAGGCAAAGAACAATTACAAGCTATAGTCGCTAAAATTAAAAAGGACGGCGAAGGACGCGATTTCGATTGCCTGCTCGGCATGAGTGGCGGTGTAGACAGTTCTTATATGCTGCATCTGGCAGTTAAAGAATTCGGTTTACGTCCGCTTGTTTTTCACGTAGACGGAGGTTGGAATTCGGAGTTGGCTGTGAACAATATTCAAGTTATGATTGACAAACTAGGGCTTGATCTGTTCACCGAGGTGATTAACTGGGAGGAAATGCGCGATTTCCAGCTTGCTTTTTTCAAATCCGGAGTTCCACATTTGGATATACCACAGGATCACGCCTTTATTGCAACCTTGTACAACTTTGCGGATAAGTATAAGATTAAGTACATCCTGAACGGTGGTAATATTTCTACAGAGTGCGTGCGGAATCCAATGGAATGGCTCTACTATGGAACGGATATGGCACAAATCCGTGACATTATAAATCAATTTGGAACCGTTAAAATGGATACTTATCCGTTTAGTCCAATCTTTCGGCACAAGTTCTATCTTCGCTATTTGAAGGGCGTACAGGTTGTAAAGCCTTTGAACTACCGACCCTATATCAAGTCCGATGCGTTAAAGCTACTGGCGGACACTTATGGTTGGAAACCTTATCCGCAAAAGCACTTTGAATCGCGTTTTACTAAGTTTTATGAGGGGTACTGGCTGCCAGAACGGTTTGGGTTTGACACACGTCGTGTTCAATATTCTAGTCTAATACTGACCGGTCAGATGACACGCGAAGAAGCGCTTGAGCTACTTAAGAAGCCAGCTTTTGACCCTGCTACGATTGATGACGAATTCAACTACATTGCAACAAAGCTTGGTATCACTTCGGGCGAGTTGAGAGGCTATTTTAATATGCCAAAGAAGTTTTATTGGGATTATAAGAATCAGGAATCTTTATTTAAAGCGGGAGCAAAGGCTCTTAAGATGTTGGGTGTTGAAAGATCAATTAAAAGATGATGGTTACAATTATTAACTACGGCTCTGGCAACATAAGTGCCATCTGCAATATTTATGACCGCCTTAGAATTCCATATAAAATTGCCAATAATGAGGACGATGTAGAAGGTGCTGAAAAAATTATCCTTCCAGGAGTAGGAGCTTTTGATGAAACAATATCCAGGCTCGATAGTTCAGGGTTCAGGTCAATATTGGACCATGAAGTATTAAACAACAAAGTACCGGTTGTTGGGATTTGTGTTGGAATGCAGATATTGGCCGAGCGGAGCGAGGAAGGAGATTTGCCGGGACTCGGATGGATTAAGGGAGAAGTGAGGAGGATAAATCCCTCAAGCCTTAAGTTCAAACCCAAAGTTCCTCACCTGGGGTGGAACTCTGTCTCAGTATCGAAGGCTAATAAATTATTTCAAGGTATTGATGCCGAGCAAGGCTTCTATTTTCTCCACAGCTATTATTTTCACTGTCACAATTCTGAAGACGTATTGGCAACCACCACCTACGGACAAACCTTTGCCTCCGCGGTGAGTAATAAAAACGTTTTTGGTGTCCAGTTTCATCCCGAAAAAAGCCATCATAACGGCGTTACCTTATTACAAAACTTTGCAACCTTCTGATGCTTCGATCAAGAGTTACTCCCTGCCTTTTAGTTCACAAAAGAGGATTGGTAAAAACAACGGCCTTTAAGGACCCGAAATATGTTGGTGATCCTATTAATGCCGTTAAAATTTTTAATGAGAAAGAAGTCGATGAATTGATTGTCCTTGATATTGACGCGTCTGTTCAAGGAAGAGAACCGGACTTTGAGTTAATCAAAAACCTGGCTGTTGAGTGTCGCATGCCATTTTGCTATGGAGGAGGGGTAAAAACGGTGGAACAGGCTAAGAGAATCATCAACCTGGGCGCTGAAAAGGTTGCCTTAAGTTCTGCTGCTGTTCAAAACATTGAAATTGTTGGTGACATTGGCAAAGCGGTGGGAGTACAGAGTGTTGTGGTAGTTTTAGACGTCAAAAAGAAAGGTCTCCTCGGTTCGTATGAAGTATTTATTCATAACGGAAAGAAGGCTACCGGGCTTAAATTAAAAGAGTTTATCACTACGCTGAACAGTATGGGAGTTGGTGAAATAGTTATTAACGCTATTGATAGGGATGGTAAGATGGAAGGATTCGATTTCCATTTGATTGATATGGTTAGAGAAATGACCGACGTACCAATGACTGTTATGGGAGGGGCTGGAAACCTTGATCATATTCGACAGGTAATTCAACGTTATAAGATTATCGGTGTGGCGGCGGGAAGTCTTTTCGTTTTTAAAGGCAAATACCGTGCAGTATTGATAAATTATCCGAACAAACTAGAAAAGCAGGCGCTCCTTCAATAGTCTTCTCTTTCAGTGGCGCAGGTCAAGAAGTAGCTGTCGCTTTTCAAATAGTTCTTTTTTATGAAACAAATCATCCAATCCTTTAAAACAGGAGCCACCATATTAGAAAAAATTCCAGCCCCTCAGGTTAGCAGAGGCTGCGTTTTAATACAAACTACCCGGAGTCTCGTATCACTTGGTACAGAGCGCATGCTGGTGGAATTTGGGAAATCGAACCTAATCCAAAAAGCCCGTCAGCAACCTGACAAGGTGAAGCAAGTGTTAGACAAGATCAAAACCGATGGACTGATGCCGACACTGGAAGCTGTGTTTAACAAGCTAGAACAGCCATTGCCCTTAGGTTATTGTAACGTGGGGCGCGTGATTGCAGTTGGCGAAGGTGTCACTGAATTTAAAATCGGGGACCGTGTGGCTTCTAATGGAAATCATGCTGAGTTTGTATGTGTGCCTAAGAATCTGGTTGCTGCGGTACCGGATAATGTGTCGGATGAAGAGGCAGCTTTTACGGTAATAGGTTCCATAGGCTTGCAGGGCATTCGTTTATGTAATCCAACTCTGGGTGAAACCATAGTTGTTTTTGGACTTGGCTTGATTGGATTGATCACCGCAGAACTCCTAATGGCCAACGGATGTCGGGTTGTAGGTATAGACCTCGATGGGCAAAAGGTAGCGATAGCAAAGGCAAAGGGAATTATTGCCATTAACCCTGCAGAAGGAACAGATACCGTAAAATTTGTACATCAACTCACTGAAGGAATTGGGGCGGACGGTGTGATAGTTACGGCTTCGGCGAAAGCAGATAGTATTATTGGAGATGCGGCCCACATGAGCCGTAAGCGGGGACGGATTGTATTAGTAGGTGTGATTGGACTAAATATTAGCCGCGCCGATTTTTATGAAAAGGAGTTGAGTTTTCAGGTTTCATGTTCCTATGGCCCTGGCAGATATGACGATGACTATGAGCAAAAAGGCATAGATTATCCGTTGCCATTCGTGCGCTGGACAGAAAAGAGGAATTTTGAAGCGGTACTACACGCGATCAGCGCCGGAAGGCTGGAGGTGCAGTCGCTTATCACAGAACGCGTAGCGCTGGAGGATTATCACCAAATATATGATAATATCAGTAATAAAGGGTCGATAGCCTCCATTCTGGAATATCCGAAAGACAGCAGACCAGGGAACACAGTCATAGTTACCGAGGGAACTTTTGAGCAGTGTAAAGGCGGCATCGGTATTATTGGTGCGGGGAACTTTACAAAAATGACGATGCTCCCCGCCCTTAAGGAGGTGAATGCGCCTCTGATTTCTATAGCAAGCAAGGGAGGGGTAACTGGTACAGCTCTGGCACAAAAGCATAGTATCGCGAAAAGCACGACAGATTATAAAAGTATTTTACAGGACGATGTCATAGAGTTAGTGATGATCACTACCCGTCACGATCAGCATGCAAAGATTGTAGTGGAATGCCTGGAAGCTGGGAAACATGTATTTGTTGAAAAGCCTTTAGCTATCAACGCGGAGCAGCTTAATGAAGTTGTAAGCCACTATAACGGCAAGACAACAATCACCGTTGGCTTCAACCGTCGCTTCTCGCCGCATGCCATCAAAATGAAGCAATTGCTCGGTGCAGCCCCCATGAATGTCATTGCCACGATGAATGCAGGGCATATACCCGCCAATGTATGGGTGCATGATCTGAAGGTAGGCGGCGGACGGATTATTGGCGAGGCCTGTCATTTTATGGACCTTATAACATATCTAACCGGCAGTAAAATAAAATCTGTATGTATGAACGCCATGGGTCTGAATCCGCAAGAAAACACAGACAACGCGTCCATCTTACTCGAGTACGAAAACGGAAGCACCGGGGTTATTAATTATTTTTCTAACGGATCCAAAGCCTACTCAAAAGAACGGATAGAAGTCTATTCCCAGGAGCGTACGCTCGTCATGGATAACTTTCGAATCACTGAAGGGTTTGGCTTTAAAGGATTTTCCAAGCTGAAAACTAAACTGGACAAAGGACATAAAGCCCAGTTTCGCTTATTGGTGGAACGCATACAGAAAGGAGGCGAGGCTCTGATTCCTTTCGAAGAAATCCTTAATACAACACAGGCCAGCCTTGCTGCTGTTAAAAGCCTGAAAGAAAGGAGATGGGTAAAGGTAAATGAAGTTTTGTCACAGAATCAGAGTGTCAGCCCGACAACAGCAACAGGTGTTGAGCATTTGCAGTCCGCTTGATGACCAGCTCGTCACACCGGCAAAGAACAAAAAGTGAACGAAAAGACCAATAATAAGATGTACGAAAGAAAAGACAATCCATGCTTCAAAAGCTAAAGAACGCTGTCAATCTAATCAGCAATATGGGTTGGCGATATGTCAGTTTTCGGGGGAAGCATGAATTGGCTCGTCGTTCAGGGCTGTTAAAAGCAAAATTCCCTGTCAACCCATCTGCCAAAGCATTACCAGGGCTGGCACAATGGAAGAGCAGTAGCGCTAAATTTTTCTTTCAAGATAAATCAACCGTTCAAATACCGCGCATCCCATCAGAACAGCTAAAGGAACGATTCAAAAACTTCAAAGCCGGGAAACTTCTTCTATTCAACAGCAACTGGGCTGATCTTGGTAGTAACTACGATTGGGTCACCAATCCCGATACAAATTACCAATACAATGCACATCAGCACTGGACGGAGATTGCTGATTATTCCAAAGAAGCCGGTGATATAAAATACGTTTGGGAGAAATCCCGATTTTCTTTCCTCTATGACATTATACGGTACGATTACCATTTCGGCCAGGACTGCGCTGAGCTCGTGATGTCGGAAATACTCTCATGGATTGAGCACAACCCCATTAACTGCGGACCCAACTGGCGCTGCAGCCAGGAGATCTCCCTTAGAGTACTCAACTGGACTTTCGCCCTATTTTATTACCGTGAGTCAGAACAATTAACGGAAGCTAAGTTTAGCACCATACTACAGTCTATTTACTGGCAAATACACCACGTATATAATAATATTAATTTCTCTCGCATTGCCGTAAGAAACAACCACGCGATCACAGAGACGCTGGCCTTGTATCTTTCAAATTTGCTTTTCCCCGGTATAGCGGATTTTCAGAAATGGAGCATTGCGGGAAAGCAATGGTTTGAGCAAGAAATTGCTTATCAGATCTATGAAGACGGTACCTTCCTTCAGTTCTCTATGAACTATCACCGAGTCGTAGTTCAATTACTAACATGGGCTGTCCGTTTGTCTGAACTAAATAATGATCCCTTTGCTTCGGTAGTATATGACCGTGCTGCAAAATCGCTTAAGTTTTTACGTGTATGTATGGATAACGCTTCTGGATGGTTGCCTAATTATGGCGCTAATGACGGAGCCTTATTTTTTAAACTAAATGACTGCCACTATAGGGATTATCGACCGCAATTGCAGGCATTGGCATCAGTACTTTCGGTGGACGCTTTGTTAGACAATCAGGAGGATAGCGGCTGGTATGGTACAGCAGACATTCCCGGTAAGAGTTCACTCCACCTTTCCGCTAATTGTTATTCATTTGACGAAGGTGGATACTATATTATGCGGGAAAATGAAATGCTCACATTCATTCGGTGCGGAAGCTACAAGGACAGACCATCTCAGGCCGATAATCTTCATGTTGACATTTGGTACAAAGGCGAAAATATTCTCTTCGATGCCGGGAGCTACAAGTATAATACAGACGACGATACCCTACGGTATTTTATGGGAACGGCTTCTCATAATACAGTAATGATTAATGGCCAGGACCAGATGAAAAAGGGAGGCAGATTTATCTGGTATTACTGGCCGAAAAAACTATATGCGCTGCTGGTAGAAACTGACCGTACAATCGATTTCAAGGGAGCAATGAACATGTTCAGGCATCATAAAAAAGACATCGTTCACCATAGGAGCGTTACGAAGTCGAAGCAATGGGCAGGTTGGACGATCGTTGACAACTTTGAACACTTGCCTAAAGACTCCACTGTTGAACAACTGTGGCATTTCCCAATGGTACACTGTTCTGACTTAAAGCTGGAAGTCTTTGATGCCGTAGGAAATATTGTCGAGCCACTGGAGACTGGCGGGTGGACATCCTCGCTATACGGTACAAAGGAAGCAGCAAAGCAAATTTCCTTTAGTACTAGTACAAATCGGTTGGTGACTATCCTCAAAATAAAGCAATAAATGAACATACTATTACTCCATCAATATTTTCTGGAAGAGGACGATGCAGGTGGTTCGCGCTGGAACGAAATGACGAAGATGTGGACGGATAAAGGTCACACAGTAACGGTCCTGGCGGGGATGATGCATGCCAATGGAAAGGAAAAAAGACAGGAATATAAAGGGCGCTACTTTGTAAAGAAAAAACAGGGAAACATAAATGTTATTCGTTGCCATGTTTCTGAGGCTTATAATAAGAACTTTCTCGGCAGGCTTTGGGGTTACTTCTCCTTTATGTTCTCTTCGCTTTGGGCAGGGCTATTTAAGGCAAAAGGCAAGTTTGACGTAGTAGTCGTCACCTCTCCACCCCTTTTTGTCGGCCTCAGCGGCTATCTCGTATCCCGTTTCAGAAGAATGCCTTTTGTGTTTGAAATCACGGACCTCTGGCCGGAATCCGCCATTGATACAGGTGTGCTCACCAATAAAACAATTATAAAGCTTGCGTACTGGTTTGAAGCCTTCATATATCGTAAGGCAGCATTGATCAATGTACTGACACCTGCTTTCTATAAGACACTTTTAGAGAAGAAGAATGTATCAGCGGGAAAGTTGATTATGATTCCCAACGCTTCAGACTTTACGCTGTCGGAAGAATTGCTGAACAGCTTTGACCGGGAGACATTTCGAATACAACAGGAGCTGGATGGGAAATTTGTGATCACTTACGTAGGCGCTCACGGCGTAGCGAACCACTTGGAGCAGGTATTAGAGGCAGGGAAAGCATTGGAAGATACCAATGTCCAGTTTCTGCTGATCGGGCAGGGAATGGAGAAGGAAAAATTGAAGCAGAAAGCAAAGGAAATGGCTATAAAAAATGTGCGTTTCATTGACGCCGTTCCCAAAAAGGAAGTCTTTAAATATATTCTTGCTTCTGAAATGGGTGCTTCTGTATTGAAGCGGGTGGATACCTTTAAGACGGTATATTCCAATAAGACATTTGACTATATGTCCTGCAAAAAGCCGATATTGATGGCTATTGACGGTGTATCGCGTGAACTTGTCGAGACAGCCCAGGCTGGAAGTTATGTAGAGCCGGAAAATATTGCCGCTTATAACACCGTAATCCGCCAATATCTAAAAGATCCGATGAGGCTGCAAACGGAAGGCGAGAACGGATATCGCTACGCGAAGGTTAACTTCGATAGGGAAGTACTTGCTGAAAAGTATATTCAACGAATCCTTCAACTTAAGTCGTCACATTAGTCGTCACATACTCGACCTATTCACATTTACCACATTCATCACATTTGCCACATTCACCCCATTATCAAATTACCAAATTGACACCATGCTTATAGACATCATCGCAGGAGCGCGTCCAAACTTCATGAAAATTGCCCCTATCATAGAGGCCATTCAACACCAACAAAACGAAGGATTTGATCTGAACTGCCGCCTTATCCATACCGGTCAGCACTATGATAAAAAGATGTCTGGCGACTTTTTCCAGCAGTTAGGAATTCCCGAACCTGATATTAATCTGGAGGCCGGCGGAGGCACTCAGGCGGAACAAACAGCCGCCATCATGGTCCGTTATGAAAAAGTGCTCATGGAGCAACGGCCAGATTTGGTACTAGTAGTTGGCGATGTTACTTCCACGATGGCTTGTTCTATCACTGCAAAAAAGCTGGATAATATTAAAGTAGCACATGTGGAAGCGGGTATTCGTAGTGGCGATCTTACCATGCCGGAGGAAATCAATCGTATGGTGACCGATTCAATAACTGATTATTTTTTCACCACTTCAGAAACGGCTAATGAAAATCTTCGAAAAAGCGGTGTTGCAGATAACAGGATCTTCTTTGTCGGCAACACGATGATTGATACTTTACTCAAACAGATGCCGCGTTTCCAGCAGCCGCCAATATGGAACGAAATAGGTCTGAAAGAAAAGGAATATATTGTTATGACCTTGCACAGACCGGCCAATGTAGATGCAGAGCAGAAACTAAAAGCCTTAATGGATGCAATTATTAGCTCTTCTAAAGGTTTGCCACTTGTTTTTCCCGTTCATCCAAGGACTGCAAAAATGCTGCAGAGTATCGGGATTGACGCGCCAAATCTTCATATGATCGATCCTCTGGGATATCTCGAGTTTAATTATCTCGTCAAGCATGCTAAGGCAGTGGTAACTGACTCGGGCGGTATTACAGAAGAAACTACTGTAATGAATGTGCCTTGTATAACGCTTCGTGATAATACAGAAAGACCAGAAACTTGCAGCATCGGCACTAACGAGTTGGTAGGAACCGATCCTGCCGCAGTACCACCAGCTTTTCAAAAGCTACTTTCCGGTAACTGGAAAGAAGGTGGCATTCCTGAACTTTGGGATGGCAAAACGGCGAAGCGCATAGCGAAGCACCTAATAGAACTGTTTGCAGTTTCCCCAAAAACAGCAAGTGCATCTTGATAGCATTAAATCCCTTGAGAATTTGTTAACCCCGTCTTTGCGTGACTAGTCTATTCATACTTACTTGATAGCCTACTCTATAGTACCGTGTACCAGAACTACTTTAAACGGCCCCTTGACTTCATCTTTGCCCTGGCAGGGTTTATAGTGCTGTCTCCCTTTTTTTTAATTGTTACATTGTTATTATTCATAGCGAATAGAGGCGGAGCCTTCTTTCTCCAACCTCGCCCTGGCCAAAACGAGTGCATTTTCAAAGTCATCAAGTTTAAAACGATGAACGATAAGAGAGATGCTACCGGCAATTTGCTGCCGGATTCAGAGCGACTCACCGCAATTGGCAGGTTTGTACGGAAAACGTCACTAGATGAAATTCCACAATTGCTAAACGTCGTCAAGGGAGATATGAGTCTCGTAGGTCCGAGACCATTGCTGGTAGAATATCTCCCTTTGTATAATAAAGAACAAAAGAAGCGACATGCTGTGCGCCCCGGTATTACAGGGTGGGCGCAGGTGAACGGCCGTAATGCGATTAGCTGGAATCAAAAGTTTGAATATGACGTTTGGTATGTGAAGCATTTAAGCTTTGCCCTGGACGTAAAAATCATTTTGCTGACGGTGGCGAAGGTATTTAAGTCAGAAGGCATCAATTCCCCCACCTCGGTAACAATGGAAAAATTTACAGGCTGAAAACAAGCTAACAATCGCTAGTGCAAACTGTTACAATACCAATCAGGACTCATGAGGACTTCGGCGACAGCCTGTCGAAGTTAATTACAATCATTGCGGTGATAAATGCAGTAAAGGACGATAGGATTAACTTGGATTTCAGTGAGGCGAAGATGTTAAATCCTTTCTTCCTCGGAGGATTGGTTTGTGAAATAATAAGGCTGCAATCGTTAGGAAAAACATTCACGCTGAATCACGAAAGTAATCCGGACATTCATACCTATTTGAAAGCAATTCACTTTCCGACAACCTTTTCTGTTAACGAAGGGAAACCGCTTAAGGAAAACTCGTTAGAGAGGTATTCGTATAAAACATATATACCGATTATTAGCTTTAAAACCGGTACAGATACATCTGTATCATTGGCGAGGGAACATATTCTGAGTGCCGTTTCTGAAGTTCTTAAAAACCAGCTACGGTTTTCTGAAAACCAGCGCATGCCACTATCCTACTTTCTTGACGAGTTGACCAACAATATTAATGACCATTCCGGGGCTTCGAACGGCTACGTCTTTGCACAATATTATCCGAAAAGTAGTTATCTCGACCTTTGTATTTGTGATGGCGGCCAAGGGATATTTGGGTCTTTCAGCAATCATCCCGATTTTGCAACGAAGACTGAAGCAGAAGCACTGTTATTGGCTGTAACAGGTGGCTCGACAAAGGACAGACCTGAGGCAAGAGGGTTTGGAGTATCCTCAACCCGTAACATGTTGGTGAATGGCCTGAAAGGGCAGATTTTTATCTGGACCGGAGGTGTAACGTTTCTACAGACCGTTGAATCACAGCAAATAGCAGATATTTCGTCCAGTGCTTTTTTTCAGGGTACATATATCGCAATCCGTTTACCTACACTGACACCCGGAGATTTTAATTTTTATAATTATACGGACATTTAGTCAGTATTATTGTCGTAACTTCACTATCCTGAAATGGCTGGTTCTGCTTCTATATCGATCTTTCAATTGTTTGGTGCTACGATACATACTCGTGAAGCATCAGGCATACTGATGCAGGCTATCAAAGAAAGTTCCGGTGATAAAATAGAGTTGGACTTTACGCAGGTGACTTACATTAGTCGTTCGTTTGCGGATCAGTTTTATATAGATAAACTGCTTGTGGCTAAGGAAACAAAGAAGGTAATAGTTGTAGCGAACGCTGACTATGCTGTTCTGAAAATGCTACAAGCAGTAGCCAAAACACAGAAACACATACGGCATAATACTTCCGATATTCCAATTTACAAACTGAAATCATTTAGCCAGATAGAAAATTTTCTGCTTGATCGCTGATGATTTGCCTTTGGCAATTTTCTTTTATTTACTACCATAGATGCTCATACTTTACGGCGCCAGTGGCCATGGCAAAGTGATATTGGATATTTTCAAAGCAAATGGACTTAAACCAGATGCTATTTGGGATGATGCGCCTAAGGGACTGTTCTGTGGCTATACGGTGTCTCCCCCTCAACTGGATGACAAGAAAGATAAAAGTGTTGTCATAAGTATCGGGGATAACAATACAAGAAAGATGATTGCAGGAAGGATTGAAACGAGCTGTAATTTTCTTACCGCCGTCCACCCCAGAGCAGTTCTTGCAGAATCATCATCTGTTGGCCCTGGTACTGTGGTGATGGCCAATGCCGTTATCAACGCTGATTCAAAAATCGGAAAACATGTTATTATTAATACGGGTGCAGTTGTAGAGCATGATTGCCTAGTTGCAGATTTTGTTCATATCTCTCCCAACGCTACGCTTTGTGGAAATGTTTCAGTAGGAGAAGGAACTCATATAGGGGCGGGTGCAGTGGTCATCCCGGGTATTAGCATCGGTAGTTGGTGCAAAATAGGCGCAGGTGCAGTGGTGATCAGAGACGTACCGGACGGCTCAACCGTTGTAGGGAATCCGGGCAGGATAATAAAAGGATAAGAAATACATGAATAACAAGATTATAAGCAGCCAACCGGCTGCTTTTTTTGTTTCTAAATGTTCCGATATATCACCTTCCCTGATTTTCACTCTTTCCGTTAAAAACAAATGTCTTCCCTTTCGTAATGCTACTTTGATTTCATAATTTGCAATCGGCAATTTATAACTCACAATTCATTAGTGCTTTACCTCATTTGTCATTTATATTTAAGATTCATCTTATTCTGACCCTTTCATAGTTCATCATTCACTATTGATTAAGACCCTTCCACAATTTACCTTTATTTCAATCCATTTATAATTTATAATTCACCATTCATAATTTTCTTGGCCCGTTCAACATTCATAATTCAACATTCATAATTCAAAAAACATGTATACCGGACCCATAGTCGTTTACGGAGCAGGGGGGCTTGGCAGAGAGGTCTTCCAATTGCTTGAAAAAATTGACAGCATCGAGAAGTGTTGGACGCTTTGCGGCTTTATAGATGATAACCTGCCTAAGCAGACGCGCTGTGGTTATTATTCCGTATTGGAGAATGGTGCCTTTCTCAATAGCCTTCCAGAGCCTAATAGAGTTACCGACAGTAATAACGTAGTAATCGCTATCGGAGACCCCACAATAAAAAAGCAGGTGGCCGACTCGCTTACCAATCCATTTCTGACCTATCCGGTGATCATTCACCCATCCGTTGAGATTGAAAAAGAGCTGCGGGCTAATATAGGAGAGGGGAGCATCATTACTGCGGGCAACCTGCTTACGGTAGACATAAAGATAGGCAGACACGTATTGCTAAACCTGGGCTGTACAGTAGGCCATGACGTGCAGATCGGTGATTACTGTTCGGTGATGCCGGGTGTTAATATTTCCGGCAATGTAACGCTGGAAGAAGGCGTATTTGTAGGAACCGGAGCGAAGATATTGAACAACGTGACTATTGGCGCGCGAACAAAAATAGGCGCAGGCGCAGTAGTAACCCAATCGCTGCCTCCTGACTGCACGGCAGTAGGTGTGCCAGCGAGAATAGTGAAGCAGTGAAGCAGTGTAGCTGAGGGCGCTGGCTTGCGGCTCTGGCGATGGCAGTGGCTGGTGGCTGGTGGCCATGGCACTGGCAGAAGGCAGTGGCTGGTGGCGATGGCGATGGCTATAGCGATGGCACTGGCAGAAGCTCTGGCCTTTGTGCGAAAGTCTTATTCTGTCAATCATAAATCCTATAAATTCTGGTTCAGAGTCTTTCTGTTACTTTTTTCCGGCTAAAAAAGTAACCAAAAAAGCCGGCGAACATAAAGACTTCCTATGTTCGCCATGTCTCTCTACTGCGCTTTAGTACTACTGTAGTGCTGGACAGAGGAGGGCTACTTCATGTTTATTTGTGATCCCATTGGATATCGCTGGGCGCTCCTCCCCGAAGGGGAGGTTGGGTGGGGCTTATATGCAGGCGGAATGACAAAGAATATCCGACGCTCGCATTCTGTGGTTCATCATTTGCTTCCGCCCGCCATTCATAATTCACAATTCATCATTATTGATGATCTCCGTGCCTCCGTGGTTAGCTGTGGCGCTGGCTATTGGCACTGGCCTGCGGCATTGGCGATGGCTCGTGGCGATGGCGATGGCAAAAAAGCTATGGCTATGGCACTTGCTGTGGTTGTTCTGATAGCTACACCATTAGTGTAGAATCACATTAAGTGATTTACGATTTATAAATCATAAACCATGTAATTTTTTATATTTGCCTCATGGTAAATTCCAACATGCGCCCCCAGGATGTCGTTGTACTGTTAAAAATCATTAGTGCAAACAGAAAGTCATGGATGAATAAGGAGTTGGCTGCCGAACTTTATTTAAGCACCGCAGAGATATCTAATTCTCTTCAGAGAAATGCAATCTCCGGACTGTTTGATGCGGATCACAAAAAAATCAGATTACAGTCCTTTACAGAATTTCTTATTTATGGACTCCCGTATATTTTTCCTCAGACACCGGGCGGCATGGCGAAAGGGATGCCCACGGGTCATAGCCATGAATATTTCAAGGAAAAAATAGTCGACAGTGAGATATATGTTTGGCCGGACGTAGAGAGTGGTTATAGAGGCCTAAGTGTACAGCCATTGTATCCTGGTGCTGTAAATGCGGCCAAAATGGACAGCAAGCTTTATTTGTACCTCGCCTTGATTGATGTCATAAGAATGGGAAAAGTAAGGGAGAAAGAATTAGCAATAGAAAAACTGAAACAGGAAATTTATGAGCCATCATATTAACCTTATAAGAATCAAAGGTGTAGCTAGTGCCTTAGTTGAACTGAAGGATGATATTGCATTTGTCGGTGGAGCAACCGTGTCTTTATATGCCGATCACCCTGAGCAAACGGATACGAGACCGACCGATGATATTGATGTGCTCGTCGAGATAGCCACCTATAGCGCTTACACAAAACTGCAGGAAAGGCTAAGGGTTCTGGGGTTTGCATTAGATACTGAAGCAAAGATCACATGCCGTTATAAGTATCAGGGGCTTATCGTTGACATTATGCCCACGGAGGAAGAAGTGCTCGGCTTCAAAAGCCGCTGGTATAAGGAAGGTTTCAAACATTTGCAAACTTATACTTCGGAACATGGAATACAGATAAGAATATTTCCGGTCGCCTATTTTATCGCTAGTAAACTTGATGCGTTTAATGACCGGAGTAGTGGCGATGGCTGGTAGCGATGGCGATGGCAGAAGCTCTGGCCTTTGTGCGAAAGTCTTATTCTGTCAATCCTAAATCCTATAAATTCTGGTTCAGAGTCTTTCTGTTACTTTTTTCCGGCTAAAAAAGTAACCAAAAAAGCCGGCGAACATAATGACTTCCTATGTTCGCCATGTCTCTCTACTGCGCTTTAGTACTACTGTAGTGCCGGACAGAGGAGGGCTACTTCAGGTTTATTTGTGATCCCATTGGATATCGCTGGGCGCTCCTCCCCGAAGGGGAGGTTGGGTGGGGCCTATCTTGTTAATCCTTAAATCCTGATTCAGACAATTATCAAATCATCAAATTAGCTCCTTCACTTCTTAACTCCTCCACTCCTTCACTTCTTCATCAAATCACATCGTCCCCAATATTTTTCGGATAGCCAAGCTCCTCAAAGATTATTTCTACCTGCCCGGGGCTAAGGCAGCGACCTCTTTTCTTTCCAATCTTTTCTCTGACAGGTTCCAGCCACGACATCAGTGTTTTCCGGCTTACATTGTATATATCCATCAGTTCCTTATAGGTGTATGCGCGCACTACAGGCTTCCCCCCATTTTCTCTTTTGCTCTGCATAAAAGTCTTGTTTCCGTTCTTAACTCTCTGTTTTTCGGTTCTTTATTAATAATTATATAGCGCTACAAATTCATTGGCCTGCAGATGCAGCATGGCTGCAAGCTCTGAGGTGTTCATCCTCCTTTCTGATTTCAACTGTGAAAGCCATTGGCGCAGCAAGCGTGGTTGTTCCAGTGGCACATCCAGTTCTACTGGTTCTCTTCTCCGTATCTGCCTGTCGTTGAACTGTTGTACCAGGGCTTTTTTCTGCTGGGGCGTCACATAGCCCAGGTCATCGGCACGATAGAGCAGCGCGATCATCGAGACTTTCCATTTCTTTTTAAGATTACCCAGAAGCGGCAGGGAGATACCCTGTTCAAAGTCCGCACGGATATCTTTTTCCGGCATGAGCAGTTCTGCCGCGAACAAGTTCGCCTCATGGCCAGTGTCGCGATCCCAGGAGATGTTGGAGCTCGTATGCATGATCAGATGTCCTAACTGATAGGCAAGCGAGAACCGCTGACGGTCGCCGAGGAGGCTGCTGTTCATAAAAATGATAGGGATACCGTTTTCCGAGATCAGGCAACGGCTGTCCACCCGTGCTGTCCCGAAATCAAACATGTTCACCACAATTCCGTGTCCTTCAATGATATCAGTAAGATTTGCTACGGACCCTTTGGGAACATGCCATTTCTGAAGCAGCTTTTGTGCGATTGCCTGTGGCGTGGCTTCTTCGGTCACTTCAAGAACGGGCAATTGTATAGCAGGTATATTAAGGGCGGCTGTTATAGTTTCTATCTGTAGCCGGTAAATGGTCATCTGTGCATTGAGGGGGGACAATATAGACTGTGCTACTTTCTCCCTTCTGCGGTAATTCAGGTTTTCAGGAATAATGCCTCCCTTCTGATAGAAAAAAGACAGGGGGTATCCTGTGGCTTCCGCTATTTTAGCTGTCCATTCCTCATTGGTGCCATGTTCGGCATGTTCCATCTTGGTAATGTTGCTCTGGGTGGTATCCATTTTTCCGGCTAATTGCGCCTGAGTCCATCCTCTGCTTTCCCTTGCCAATAAAATCATATTCCCGTTTACTTCACTCATAATCAGTCCATTGTTCAGCAGCAAAGATATGGGTGAAACCGTTATTGTAGAAAAAAAAGAAAAAAATATTCCTGAGAATACCACGGCTATTAACATGGTAGATATTTTAATAGAAAGTGGCTGGCTTTGGCTTTGGCTTTGGCTTTGGCTTTGGCTTTGGCAATGGCAATGGCAATGGCTTTGGCAATGGCTCTGGCAATGGCAATGGTTCTGGCGCATTGTACGAATCAACTTCTTCACTTCTTCACTCTGAAATCACCAAATCATCAAATCAACTTCTCAACTCCTCCACTCCACCACTCCTCCACTTCGTCACCACCGAAATCATCAAATCATCTCACTAGCTAACCATTTCGTAACTTACCATTTCGTAACTTACTACTTTGTAAGTTGTTGGCTCTTCATTAACTTTACTCCATTTATAATATATGAAACCAGTTCCTTTTTCGTATGGTAAAGTGCCCGATTCGATTGATTTTACCAACAGGGTGAAGGAGATCAGTCAACTAAAAAATAATTTTGAAGCACTCACAAATACTATCATCATTTCACCTAGAAGATGGGGTAAGTCCTCGCTCGTGCGAACCGCAGGAGCAATTATAACCGCAGAGCATCGCGATATGAGGATCATTCACCTGGATATATTCAATATTCGAAATGAAGTTGAGTTTTACCAATCGCTTGCCAATCAGATATTGAAAGCTACCGCTTCTACCTGGGAAGAATTTGCTGCAAGTGCCAAAAAATTTCTATCTAATCTCGTTCCCAGGATTTCTTTTGCGCCCGACGATCAGGCGGAGCTGTCTTTTAGCATAGGATGGCAGGAACTAAAACAGCAGCCCGACGAGATATTGAATCTGGCAGAAAAAATCGCGGAGGAAAAAAAGCTGCGACTGATCCTATGCATTGATGAGTTTCAAAACATAGGGCTGTTTGACGACGCAGCGGCCTTCCAACGGAAGCTCCGCTCGCACTGGCAGCAACACCGGCATGTAGCGTACTGTTTGTATGGCAGCAAGCGACATATGCTTACTGATATATTTACTAATCCGTCTATGCCATTTTACAAATTTGGCGATTTATTCTTCCTTCAGAAAATAGCTTCTGTGGAGTGGATTTCTTTTATTGTCAAAAGATTTGCAGACACAGGAAAGGAAATACCGGGGGATATAGCGGCATTGATCTGTACGCTGGTTGATAACCACCCTTACTATGTACAGCAGTTGTCGCAACAGGCCTGGTTCCGCACCACTCATCACTGCACGGGAGAAATAGTCAATATTGCCTATGAATCGGTTATTGATCAGCTGAGCCTGCTTTTTGCCAATACTACAGAAGGTTTAAACAGCCGGCAACTAGAGTTGTTACGTGCGATCATTAACGGAGAAGAGCAATTATCGGCACAGAAGACATTAAGAGCTTACCGTCTTGGAACCTCTGCGAATGTGGTCAGATTGAAAGAGTCGCTGATTCAAAATGATGTTCTTGATGATATGAATGGTAAGCTAAGCTTTCTTGATCCGTTGTACCGCTACTGGCTCGAAAACCGGTTTTTTGGCGCTGGCTAATGGCGGGGGCGATGGCTGGTGGCTGTGGCGATGGCGATGGCGATGGCGATGGCGATGGCTGGTGGCTGTGGCGCTGGCTGTGGCGCGGGACAAGAACAAAAAAGCCGTCATTGCGATCCTTTAGGAGAAGCAATCTGTGGTTAACATCAGCTGTTCTTTCTTTGCGGGGTGCAACGGCGAAGCCCTCATGAGGGGGTGCGTGCAATGGCTCTGGCGATGGCTCTGGCGATGGCGCTGGCGATGGCGATGGCCGTGACTGTGGCTTTGGCTCTGGCCTTGGCTTTGGCACTGGCACTGGCACTGGCGCATTGTACGAATCAACTTCTCAACTTCTTCACTTCTTCACGTCTTCACCACCGAAATCACCAAATCACCAAATCAACTCCTTCACTTCTCCACTTCCACACTCCTCCACTTCTCCTTAAGTTGCCTTTAGTTCCCTTAAGTGTCCCTAAGTTGCCTTTAGTTCCCTTAAGTGTCCCTAAGTTGTCTTTAGTTGCCTTAAGTGGTCATCTTTTGCCTTAAGTGGTCATCTTTTGCCTTTAGTTACCTTAAGTTGCCTTTTTCGATACCCAGGGGTAGGCGACACCCCCATATTTGCATTCGAAATCAATAGAACGATAGAAAATGCTACAACGTCGCCAAATAATCAGCCAGCCCCTAAAAAACCTAAACGAATGCTCGTCTGTGATCAACGATAACTCGTTTGTCACGAACGATAACTCATGTGTGATGAACGATAATTCGTCTGTTGCGACCAATAACTCGTCTGTCACGAATGATAACTCGTGCGTCATCAACGACAACTCGTTTGCTACGAGCGATAACTCGTGTGTCATCAACGACAACTCGTTTACTACAAACAATAACTCGTGCATCATCAACGATAACTCATGTGTCATCAACGATAACTCATGTGTAGTAAACGATAACTCATGTGTAGTGAACGATAACTCGTTTGTCACAAATGATAACTCGTCTGTCATTAACGATAACTCGTCTGCTACGAACGATAACTCGTCTGCCAGGAACAATAACTCGTTCGTTATAAGAGATAACTCGTCTGCTATGAACGAGTACTCGTGTGTCACGAACGATAACTCGTTTGCTACGAACGACAACTCGTTTGCTTTTTGGAGGCTAAGAAGGCCTGAAAAGAGGCAATGGATGCAACATTGCCGGAGAGGGAAGAATAAGCGCCATGCAGCACTGATAGCCAACCCCTTTAAACGCCGCTTCTACTCCGGCACACCGCGGTGGCTGCTGACGAAAGAAAAGTATGAACCTCCTTAGCGCTTGTCGCTATCAGCGGATCCTATTATCATAATCGTCCGCAAACGTCTTTACCTTTTTTAATAATCGAAATAAAATCTCTTAAACACAAAAAACAATAAAAACTATGACACAGATCGCTTTGAAACTGTACACTATGAATCCCGATCAGCTACTCACTTTTGCGGAAGACGTCTTTACCAGAATGACGGACAACGCCACCATCTTCACCACACCGACATTGGCACTTGTCGATTTTCAATCTTCTATTGATGATCTGAAAGCAGCGCAGGCAGCAACACTGCTGGGCGGAAAGGCAGCCACTGCCACACGAAATTCCAAGAGGCGTACGCTTGAGGAAAATCTAACGGTGCTTGCCAACTATGTATGGAACATCAGTCGCGGCAACGAAGACATCATTTTGCTTGCCGGCCTGCCGATGAAACGTCGCGGCCCTATGCGCTACGATTTTTTGAATACGCCGACGGATCTGCGCACGGAAAGCATTTATGGCGAGGCGGTGATCCTGCGCTGGAAAAAAGTGAGCAATGCAAAATCCTACGAAGTGGAATACTGTAAGGACCCGATGACAGAGGACAACTGGGTGAAATCGCCGATCATCAGCGCATCCAGAACCGTGGTCAATGGCCTGTTGCGCAAAGAGGAATACTGGTTCCGCGTGCGTGCATTTGGTTCTCAGGGAATGGTGAGTGAGTGGAGCAATCCTACAAAACAACTTGTAAGCTAAACTCTTCCTGTTACGGCAATGGCTGGCAGCAAGTCTGCCGGTCATTGACCCGGACGGGAGAACTGCACAAGGCAGAAGGCAGAGTTGGCAGTTGGCAGAAAAGAGAGTTGGCAGTTTGCAGTTGGCAGAAGGCAGAAAAGGGAGTTGGCAGTTTGCAGTTGGCAAACACGTAGGGGCGAACCTGCGTGTTCGCCCAGTCAGAAGACAGAGAACAGTTGGCAGAGGGCATAAAGTGAGAGTTGGCAGTTTGCAGTTTGCAAACACGTAGGGGCGAACCTGCGTGTTCGCCCAGACAGAAGACAGAGAACAGTTGGCAGAGGGCAGAAAAGGGAGTTGGCAGTTGGCAGTTGGCAGAGGGCAGAGGGCAAAGGGAAAAATGCTGAATGTACAGCCGGAAGGAAAGTAGGAAGAAAGCAGAGGTGGCAGAGGGCAGAATGAAAAAACGTCGAAACGAAAAGACAAGGAAACGCTCTCAATGCCACAGATTGCTTCACCTAAAGGTTGCCAATGACGCTTTTGTTGGATGAAAGCCGCTTGGGTACTGCCTAATATAGCTATACTACCGAACCCATGATGGCGCCTCTTTGTATTCTTTGACTACGCTGAAAAGTGCCGCTGTGATGATGTAGGGAATGAGACAATCAAGGCCTCCGGTTGAACATACCAAACAGCGCCATGGAGTCGATTAGCGAGTTGCGTTAACAGCGTATAGCCCGACAAATCGCGCGGAGCGATTCGATTTGTCATGTCTTTTCTTTTGCTTCGTTTTCTTTTACTCGCTGATAGTATTGATTTTTTTATTGGTAGCTCATGAGGGCTTCGCCGTTTGAAAGAAAAAGAAAATGAAGAGACAATGAGTGTTTCGCCATTTGAAGCAAAAAAGAAAAGTGAAGAAACAATAAGCCCTTTCGCCCAAAGATGCATCGTTTGAAAACTAACACTTAAACTTAAAAAAACCTTATGAAAACGAATACTACAAATCCGATTAACGCTGCGAATGACGAGTGCAGGCAAGAGCAGCAAAAACCAAAAAGATCCAATCACGGTATGTTGCTCACAGCCTCTGTGCTGATGCTGCAAACGCAGGCAGAAACACTTGCCGACTACCTGATGAGGGCAATGATCGGCGGAGCCGTATGGCTGTTATTTAAGCTGATTGCCGAGCGGATCGCTGCACAAAAAACGAAAAATAAAAACGACCAGCCCCTAAAACCCTATGATCATGAAAACAATAAAAACGACAACCTATAATATCCGCTATATCCTGATCGCCGAATTCAGGACAGTAGCGGCGGTAAGAAAAGAAAAAGACATCTATTGCACCATTCGACCTGGTGGCAAGATAACCCGTGGGAAGACGCTTTCTCCGGAAGCGGGTACACTTACCATTGCGCTCATTGCAGCCAAGGGCGCACCTTCGGACAAGCAATGCGAATCGCTCTTTTGTCTGCTGGCCACTCTATCGGAGCAGCACCCGAAAGCCAAGGTGATGGGCGTACATCCGGCAGCACTTCCGCTGCCGGGTGCCCGGCCCTTAGTGGGAACCTACACACCCGCAGCTATCATGGAGATGCTGAAAGAGAGTTGGCAGTTGGCAGTTAGCAGAAGGTAGAAAAGAGAGTTGGCAGTTTGCAGTTGGCAGAAGGCAGAAAAGAGAGTTGGCAGTTTGCAGTTTGCAAAGCCAAAAACGCAAAAAAAACTTACCGCCTTAGTGTCTTGGTGGCAAAATCGAAAAACGTAGAAACGCCAAAAAAAAGAAGAAGCAGTTGGCAAAACCAAAACGCAAAAGCAAAAAGAACTTACCGCCTTAATGTCTTAGTGGCAAAAAAGAAAAACAAAGAAACCAATCATGAACAACCTGAAACAAACCCTGACAGAGAAAAAGTATAAGATTTATACCCGTCCTTTTGAGCTAAATATAATAGGCGTACGGTCAGCAAGCCGGACCGCCAATGCATTCGACGATACAATCCATCTATGGTATAACGATGATAAAGACAATGAACAGTGCTTGTCCTTTTCTGCAACTACTGATCCCGGTACAGTATGGCTAACAAAGCCTATGAACACAAAAGGCGCAGCTATTCTCCATGCAGGTCAATACCAGAACGCTTATCAACTGGGGATGCATCGCCGAAAATATCTTGCTCTGGTACAGCGAGGTCCTGTGACGGTGTATCGCGATGACAACCGGAACAGCATGCTGGACCCTGACGAGCGAAAAACGGAAACGGGATATTTCGGTATTAACATTCACCGAGCGATGCAAAGAGGTAAAACAACTTTCGTAGACCGCTATTCTGCGGGATGTCAGGTGTTTCAATCCGCGGAAGACTTTGCACTGTTCATGAGGCTTTGTGAGCGGCATCGTAAAGCATATGGGAACCAGTTTACCTACACACTGCTGGAGGAAGGCAGGTAGCAGATGGCAGAAAAGAGAGTTTCCAGTTGGCAGTTTGCAAAAAGAAAACACAGAAACAAGCCATTAGCCATAGCCATTAGCCATAGCTAAGGCCAATCATCAAATCATCAAATTATCAAATCAAAATGAGACAACTATTTAAAGATAAAGACGGAAGCTACAGCCTCCGGGAGATTGTAATAGCATTGCTGGTCCTCGCTTTAATAACGGGGTGGCTGGCCATGCAATTCTTCGAAAAGCCGATGCCGGAATACATCTTCTATGGTTTTAGTTCCATGGTGGCCGCCGGATGCTTCGGTTATTCGCTGGAAAAGAAAAGCAATTGATAAAAACAATAAAAAACAAAAAACCTATGAACACTAAAATGATTGCTATTGCCTGCGTATGTCTTGGCTTTATTTCGGGCTATGCTCTGCGCTCCATATTCATCCCGGTAAAACGTTATGATACGGTGCTGGAAAAACAGCGTATAACAGCACAGAACAGCTTGCAACAAAAAGCAGAACAGTGGGACAGCGCCAGAAAAGCTTTCCGGCAACAACAGATTAATATCGACAAAGAGGTAGCTGCTACGAAACAGCAATTGGCGAGAGAAAAGGGAAAACAAAAAGCCATAGAGCAACGCACCCGTCGGTTAGCAGAAAATGGGAGAGGATATAAAGACACTTCCGCATTATTGACGAACTGCGACAGCCTCCGGACAGCCGTTATACTCCTGGCGGATAACCATCACTATACCGATAGTCTTTATGGTGAACTGACATCCGGATTGGAACAGCAGGCATTGACAAAAGATAGTATGGTGGACGAGGCTGAGCAATACATTAATGAGCTGCAGCTTACTTCTTCCCGGTGTTTGGATCAACAACAGAATTTGCTGAAGGATAATCAACAATTGCAGAAACAGGTTCATAATGAGAATAGAAAACGCAAGCTCATTTCAGTCATTACCTGTATCGTTAGCGGAGCAGCTATTTATGGGTTGTTGCGGTAGGGGCGATGGCCGGTGGCTGGTGGCACTGGCGCTGGCTATTGGCTCTGGCCTGCGGCGTTGGCTCTAGTCGCTCCGTGGGATTTGGCTATAGCTATGGCTAACGGCTATGGCTGGTGGCTGGTGGCACTGGCGCTGGCTCTGGCTCTGGCCTGCGGCGTTGGCTCTAGTCGCTCGTGGGATTTGGCTATAGCTATGGCTAACGGCTATGGCTGGTGGCGATAGCGATGGCGATGGCACTGGCCTGCGGCGTTGGCTCTAGTCGCTCCGTGGGATTTGGCTATAGCTATGGCTAATGGCTATGGCTGGTGGCTGGTGGCGATGGCGATGGCTGGTGGCACTGGCGCTGGCTATTGGCACTGGCTATTGGCTCTAGTCGCTCCGTGGGATTTGGCTATGGCTAATGGCTATGGCTATGGCTGGTGGCAATGGCTATGGCTAATGGCTATGGCTTGTGGCTGGTGGCGATGGCACTGGCAGAAGCTCTGGCCTTTGTGCGAAAGTCTTATTCTGTCAATCCATAAATCCTATAAATTCTGGTTCAGAGTCTTTCTGTTACTTTTTTCCGGCTAAAAAAGTAACCAAAAAAGCCGGCGAACATAAAGACTTCCTATGTTCGTCATGTCTCTCTACTGCGCTTTAGTACTACTGTAGTGCCGGACAGAGAAGGGCTACTTCATGTTTATTTGTGATCCCATTGGATATCGCCATGCGCTCCTCCCCTTCGGGGAGGTTGGTGGGGCTTATATGCAGGCGGGATGACAAAGAATATCGGACACTCCATTCTGTGGCTCATCATTTGCTCGCGCCCGCCATTCATAAATCATAATTCACAATTCATCATTATTGTTAATCCTCAAATCATGTAAATCCTGATTCAGACCGTTATCGCGCTGGGCGCCCCCTTCGGGGAGGTTGGGTGGGGCTATAGGCAGGCGGGATGACAAAGAATATCGGACACTCGCATTCTGTGGTTCATCATTTGCTCGCGCCCCGCCGTTCATAAATCATAATTCACAATTCATCATTATTGTTAATCCTCAAATCATGTAAATCCTGATTCAGACAATCACCAATTACCACCTTTTTGGATTGCAATCCGAAAAAGTTGCTACTTCTGAGGAATATGATTCAGCGAAAGTTGGAGAACATCATAACAGACAAGCTGTTTAGGAAGAAGGCCATTATTTTGGCCGGTGCGCGACAGGTAGGCAAAACGACCTTACTACGAAAAATTTTTGACCATAATGGCGATATGCTTTGGCTGAACGGCGACGAACTGGATGTTCAGCAGCTATTTTCCGAAGTTTCGGCTACAAGGCTACGTTCTATTATCGGAAATAAGAAAGTAGTGATCATTGATGAAGCGCAGAGAATTGAAAATATAGGTCTGCGGCTAAAGTTGATAACCGATACCTTACCGGAAGTGTAACTTATCGCTACCTGCAGCTCCTCCTTTGATCTGGCGAACAAAGTAAACGAACCCTTGACGGGCAGAAAATGGGAATATCGTATGTTTCCGGTTTCTTTCACAGAGATGGTAGATCATCATGGCTTGCTGGAAGAAAAACGTTTATTAAAACACCGGATGGTCTTCGGCTACTATCCGGATGTGATAACAAATGAAGGTGAAGAAAAGGAAATACTCAAGCAACTGTCGGATAGTTACCTGTATAAGGATATCCTTATGTGGGAACAAATACAAAAGCCTGACAAGGTGCTGAAATTGTTACAGGCCTTAGCGTTTCAGCTTGGTGCTCAGGTATCCTATAACGAGTTGGGCCAGATCTGTGGTCTCGACTCGAAAACAGTTGAAAAATACATAATTCTCCTTGAACAAGCATTTGTCATTTTTAGGCTAAGTTCCTTCAGCCGCAACCTGAGAAATGAACTGAAGAGCAGCAAAAAATTCTATTTTTATGATAATGGTATCCGGAACGCCCTTATAGCCAACTTCAACTTTGTTGAAAGCAGAAGCGACGCTGGTGCTCTATGGGAAATTTTATCATTTCGGAAAGAATAAAGCACTTGAACTACTCAGGTAGATGGGTTAATTATTGGTTTTGGCTACTAAAGAGCAAAGGGAAATTGATTTTATTGAAGAGGAAGATGGCGCAATAAGCGCTTATGAATTTAAGTGGAATCCTACAGCAAAGACCAGGAAGCCAACCCAATTTCTGCAGGCTTATGAAAACAGCAATTTTCAGACGATTCACCCGGGAAATTTTGAAGATTTTCTGATAGGCAGTAGATAGCGGCGCTGGCGGAAGTGCTCTGGCTGGTAGCGCTGGCCTCTCCTCATCAAATCACCAAATTATCAAATCGGCTCTGGCTTGTAGCAGTGGCCTATCCCCCTTTGGAGGGGCGAGCGTAGGCTTTGTGCCTGAGCGGGGGAGGTTTGTAAGCCATCGCCACGAGCCATCGCCACAGCCAGCGCCGCAGAAGCCAGGCCTACACCATACCATAAAACAAATGCGCCGCCAATGCCACGAGCTCCATCAGCAATGCAATGCCGAGGTGAACAATGACACCGCCGTAGATGCTTTTCGTCTCATAGGCAAGAATGCCGAGGATCCAGCCGCCGAAAAAAGAACTGATCGTTTCACCAAGGGGCTTTTCAAAGTGAATGGTAACATAGAAAACACACATCGGTAAGATCACTTTCGGTCCGGCAAAGCGCGCAAATGCAAGAATGAGAAACCCACGAAAGAAAAACTCAGTGTTTACAAAGTCGAGTGCATAGCAGATCTCATAAATGAAATCAAGGACATAGTTCTTAAAGCCGGAGCGAGGCAGGCCGGTGTGCAGCAGCCTCGGGTACATCTCCAGGAAATCTCTTTGTGTGGCGGCAGCAGCAACCAAAGGCACCATGAGCAGCAGCAGGATAAAATAGGGTTTCAGTACAACACCTTTTGCATGAAATCCATAGATAGGCATGTCCTTCCTGTCGACGATAAGCCAGTAAACAGCACATGGAATAAACAGCCAGATAAAGCCCGACAAATTAATAATGTACTTGATAACGATGTTCTGGTATAAAGGGGAAACGTGTGCATAAACAGGGTGTTGGTATTGGTAGAACCACCAGCGGAAGGAAAAGATAAAGACCGTGAACAAGATCATCAGCCATAGCTTACCGGAAAACAACAGTTTTCGGTCTTTCGGATTGAGGATATAGAGAAAATAAGCGCCTCCGAGCGCAAGGAAATACATCAGAAAGTAACGGATAAGCCGTTTCGCGGGATCATATTCATTGGTGATGTACCGCTCTTCGAAATGGTAGTGGTAGTTGAGGTAGATCAGCAATGCTGTAAACAGAGCAACGGGCAGAAAGTACCTGAAACTAAAATGCTCTTTGAAGTAATTACGGATCAGCGAAATGACCTTGCGCATGAACTCAAATTATGTTGAGGGCTAAAATATAACGGAATTACATGCGCCATGCATCCAGTATCTGCTGTGCATGATCCTTAGCAGTTACTTTATCAATGATATCATCAATGCTACCTTTCTCATTGATCAGAAACGTGACCCGGTGTGTGCCCATGTACTTTTTGCCAAACAACGTCTTTTCTCCCCACACGCCGTATGCATCCACAAGTTCATGATCTGTATCTGAGAGGAGCGGAAAAGGAAGCGAAAACTTGTTCTTAAAGTTCTGGTGTTTCTTCTCGCTATCGACACTTACGCCTATCACGGCAATTCCCTTCTTTTTCAGGAGAGCGATATTGTCGCGAAGATTGCAGGCCTGTTCGGTACAAGTCGGGGTATTGTCTTTGGGATAGAAGTAAAGCGCCAGTTTTTTTCCGCTGAAGTCTTTCAACGAAACGGGGTTCCCGTTCTGGTCGTTTACCGTAAACTCCGGTGCCTTATCTCCTGGTTTCAGTGTCATGTTATCGTGTGAAATGGTAGACAAAGGTAGTGGTGTTATCATTCTCGTCTGCAGCAGTTATTACCAAACTATGTTTGCCTTTAGGACAGCGTTCATCAAAATCATAAAAGAAAGTAGTGCCGCGCGGCTCGAAGAGCAACCATTTACCGTCGAGTTCTGCCCGGAATTTTTTTACCGATGTTGCCGCTTCTTTTACTGAAAACCTCATCTGACGTGCCCTTGAAAGGTTTTCATTTTCTTTCTGCAGCGATTTGATAACAGGTGCGATCGTGTCCGCTACTAGCCGGTACTCACCAAAGTTCCTTACGGACGCCTTGTACCAGCCATTGAAAAAATTTGCCGCTTTGCCGTCCTCAGACTTTCCATCGCTGTACATCAAAACTATTTTGTCGCGAAGATTAAATGGTACCGGTTTGTTTGGCTTGATGCTAAGATCGAAATAGGTGTGTGCCGGAACATAGGAGTAGTGGATCTGGTAGCGCTCAGAAAAACTTTTTTCATCAGGTTTACTGCTGAATTGAAAACAGATGTTGTCATAAAGGTCCTTATCGCTTAGCCGGAACTTCACATTTGGATCTTCAAAGCTGTTGGGCTGATTTACCGTAAACCTGTTGTCGCAAGCCGGTGCTGCTGTTGCGCCTCCTGACTTTACATTAAATGCAATAGTGGTGGCATTTCCCAGGGCATCGTGCAGTTCTATCCGTACTTTGTGCGCCTGTGCATCACTGAGCGTCATGACACCCCGTTGAGCATTGAGAGAAGGGTAGATATGATCCAGTCTGTTGCCCGGCAATTCAAATAACAACTGATACCAGTTGCCGTTTTCCTGCTTCAGTTTGTAATCGACATAGGCATGCAAATAGCGTGTTTCTTCGTAGCCAATGTCGTCCAGCCTGATGCTACCCTGCAATTGATCATCGAGGTACCACTGGGCTTCGTAAAAATTTAAGGTGTTATGACTGCCATTCATGAAGTCATTGACATTAAGTCCGATGCCAAGCTTGTCGGTATTAACGGTGATAATATCCTTCCCTGTTGTGAAGATGTTCTCTGACTGCTTTAAAGAAATGATCTGCGCCTGCTGTCCGTAAATGCTCTGGTTCATATCGTACAATGAAAGCTGGGTGGGGAGCGGAGAACGGGTATCGGTAACGGGAAGCCCGAATAACAAAGGATTGAGCGGATGTTCGGTCCGCGAATCCCTGATTTCGAAGTGAAGATGCGGAGCTGTGGAAGCACCGGTATTTCCACTCCAGGCGATTTGTTGTCCCTTTTTAACCGGAAACTGGTCGGCGGGTACGGAAATATCCACCGCCCAGCTTTCTTTTTGATATTGGGTTTGCCGGAGAAACTTTTGAATGGAAGGAATGAAATTATTTAAGTGAGCGTATAGCGTAGTAAAGCCGTTTGGGTGAGTAATATAGAGTGCATGACCAAAGCCGCCTTTCTCCATCTTGATTCTTGAAATGTAACCATCTGCCGCGGCATGTACAGGTTGGTTTTCCACGCCCTTTGTTTTGATATCAATGCCGCTGTGAAAATGCCCCGGACGGCATTCTCCGAAATTCCCTGCAAGAAAAATCGGAATATCTAAGGGATTACGAAAATAGTCCTGCGGATAGAGCGAGATGTTTTCAGTTTGTGCGTGCAGCAGTGAGGAGCATAGTAAAAGCGCTAATAATAAAACGTTCTTCAGTCGCATAATGATCAAAATACAAATCTTTGCCTAATCTCAGCAAATACCAAACCATAACCAGATTTACTGCTGTTAACTACCCGCGTTTCGTTAATTAACCGGAGATGATAAAAGAGACTGAGTTTCTATATGTATCCCTATTATACAGGGTCAACATCAAAGAGCACCTGTAGAGAACTATAACCCCTTTGTGCAGTGATTGTATGCTTTTGCTCCCGTATCAGGGCTTTTACCTGTTCCAATACTCTTGCATCCCGGGGGCATTTCACCCATACTTCATGGATAAACAGATTCCGTACCCTGCTCACCAATGCCGGGACGGGCCCTTGTATAGTAATGCCTTCAATACTTTGTAATGCCTGCGCCAGCTGAGCGGCGGCACTGATAGCCTTCGGCTCATCTTTATGTTTGAAAATGATCTTTACCAGCCTGGTAAATGGGGGATAGGCAAAGAACTCGCGGTATTTTATTTCGTGGTCGTAGAAAGCACGAACATTGTGTTCATTCACCCACTGCAACACCGGATGTTGTAAGTTGTAAGCCTGAACGATCACCTTGCCGGCGCCATCCGTTCTTCCGGCCCTTCCACTCACCTGTTCCATCAGTTGAAATGCCCGCTCATTTACCCTGAAGTCAGGATAACTGAAAAGACTATCGGCACTGAGAATACCTACCAGTGCGACCCTGGCAAAATCTAGGCCCTTTACCACCATCTGCGTGCCTACCAGTATATCTATCTGGTGCTTCTCAAGTTTATCAAGAAGATCGCTCATGCTTTGTTTGCCCCGCATGCTGTCAACATCCATCCGCGCTACCCGCGCCTCGGGAAAGATCTGCTGTACCTCTTCTTCAATTCTTTCTGTTCCGAAGGTCTTACTCTGCAATCGATTGCTGCCGCAGGAGGGGCACGTATGAATAACTGCCGCTTTAAGCCCGCAATAATGACAATGAAGCTTATCTGAGCTTTTGTGATATGTGAGCGACACCGCGCAGTTTTTGCAATGAGGTACCCAGCCACAAACCGTGCAGAGCTGGAATGGAGCATACCCTCTCCTGTTTTGGAACAGGATGATCTGCTTCTGTTGCTGCAAGGCTTCAGTCATTGCCTGCAGCAGCTCCGGAGAGATTAGTTTGATGCCCTGCGGTCTCAGTGTATCTATTGACTTGGCATTGATGATCTGTATCGTTGGCAGATTTACACCCAGATACCGTTCATTTAGCAGCACATAGCCGTACTTCCCTTGTTGTGCATTGTAAAGGCTCTCTACGGAAGGCGTTGCGGAGCCAAGTATCACTTTGGCACCGTGGAGAGAAGCAAGATAGACGGCAGCATCCCGTGCATGAAACCGGGGTGCCGGATCTTTTTGCTTATAAGAACCGTCGTGCTCTTCGTCTACTATAATTAAACCAAGATCATGATAAGGCAGCCAAAGAGCAGAACGGGGCCCGACAACGATCTTATATTGCTCTTTCTTTACTTTTTCCCATATCTCCACCCGTTCATTATTACTAAAACGGGAATGATACACACCAAGCTCTTCGCCGAAATATGCGTACAATCTCCTCACCAATTGGGTTGTAAGGCCTATCTCAGGGAGCAGCAGCACGGCCTGTTTGCCCTCGGCAAGGCATTGCTTTATTTTTTGGATATAGAGGATCGTTTTCCCGCTTCCCGTGACCCCTTCCAGTAAAACCACATTTTTTTCCGCGAGGCCGGTCTCCACTTCTTCGAAAGCTTTCTCTTGTGCAGGAGTAAAAACGATTTCTTTCGCCTCTTCTATGCCTTCGTACATCAGGCGGTCCACATCTTTCTCTTCGACGATGAAAATGCCTTTATCGCTGAGTGCTTTTATCTGCGCAGCGCTGGCTCCGGAGCGCTCCAGCAGATCGTGCTGACGAACGAATTTATTTTTTAATGAAAGTTCTACATAGGACATCAGAAGCTCCAGTTGCCTGGGAGCTTTGGCAAGTTCATCGAAAAGAGAACTTAGCCGCTCTTCATTTTTATATTCGGTTGCAAGCCGGATCACGCGTTCTCTTTTCCGCTTGTACAACGGCTCCAGTGAGTCATTGATGAGCACTGCTTCCTTCTCCAGCAATTCATTCAGCACATTCTTTAAAGCCCGTTGGCCCACAATAGCCCGGAGCTCGCTGATAGAAAGCTCTTGCTTTAATTCTAAAGCTTCTGCTGCAATGAAGGCGTCATCACTCCAGTTAATATTACCGGCGTCTGGTGACCCGCCATTCCATATCAATTTTGTTTCGCCCATCAGCTTCAGGTGCGCCGGGAGTGCCGCCTGCATTATTTCTCCGGGAGCGGCCATATAGTAATGTGCTATCCACCTCCAGAATTGTAATTGCTTCTCATTTACGACAGGTTCATCATCCACTATACTTTTAACCGGCTTTACCTGGTATGCTTCCGGCTTTTCGTTGTGCAGTCGCTCTACCACCCCCGCATACTGTTTATTCCGGCCCAGAGATACCTCCACCCGCATGCCTGCTTTAAGACTCCCCTGTAGATTATGAGGCACGCCGTAAGTGAGCACCTGGGGTAGATTTAAAGGCAGAATAACATCAGCAAAGTGAAATGAAGAAGAAGAATCCGACGATGCAAAAAGCATGCACGCAAGTTAATTCAATTAGCCAATGTGATAATTGGCCAATTAGTTAATGCCCCTCATTTTCAGTTACTCACTATATACACGCATTTAGCTATTCGACTAATCATTTTCACTTACGCCCTGTGTAGATACATTAGCTAATTGGCTAATCGGCTAATTAGCTAATTACTTACCTTTGCCGTTTAAACGTATTAAACATACAAATGGCGAAAACTACCGAAAGGAAATGTTCTTTTTGTGATCGTGTTGAAAGTGAGGTAAATATACTCTTTACGGGAATGAAAGGGAACATTTGCGATCAGTGCATTGAGAATGCGCATTATTTGTTGCAGGAGGCACTCGGCGACACGCAGAAGGGAAAGGAAAAGGATATGAAGCTTAGTCTTCAGCAGCATAAGATCTATAAGCCAAAAGAAATAATGGCCTTTCTTGATCAGTACGTGATCGGGCAAATTGATGCTAAAAAGATATTATCTGTAGCTATCTATAACCATTATAAAAGACTTACCATGCCTTCGATGGATGATGTAGAGATCGAAAAATCGAACATCATTATGGTAGGAGAAACGGGAACCGGGAAAACACTGCTTGCCAAGACCATTGCGCGACTATTGCAGGTTCCGTTTGCTATCGTTGACGCGACGGTATTTACAGAAGCCGGCTATGTTGGTGAGGATGTAGAGAGCATTTTGTCGCGGCTGCTGCAGGCATGCAATTTTGATATTGCGGCTGCTGAACGTGGCATCGTTTACATTGACGAAATAGACAAGATCGGCCGTAAGAGCGACAATCCTTCCATTACCCGCGATGTAAGCGGAGAAGGGGTGCAGCAGGCTATGCTGAAGCTATTGGAAGGCTCTGAAGTGCTGGTGCCACCACAGGGCGGACGGAAACATCCGGAACAAAAAATGGTGAAGGTAAACACGCAGAACATTCTATTCATCTGCGGTGGTGCATTTGAGGGTATTGATAAGATGATCGCCCGCCGGGTGCAGACTTCAGCCATCGGCTATAATGCCATCAAATCGAGCAAAGAACTGGATCGCGCGAACCTGCTGCAGTATGTAAACGCACAGGATCTCCGTACTTTCGGTTTAATACCGGAGTTACTCGGACGGTTGCCGATCGTTACCTACTTAAATCCATTGGATAAGCCGGCGCTGAAGCGTATTCTTACCGAACCTAAAAATGCTCTGATAAAGCAGTATAGTAAGCTGTTCGAATATGAAGGCGTAAAACTGGAAGTGGAAGAGGGAGCGCTGGACTATATGGTGAATAAAGCGGTAGAATACAAATTGGGCGGTCGGGGCCTTCGTGCTATCTGTGAAATGGTGTTGACAGATGCGATGTTCGATATCCCATCACAGGAGAAGAAGGAGCAGGTATTCCACCTTACGGCAGATTATGCAAGGCAGATGCTGGAGCATTCAAAGTTGGATTATCTGAAAGCAGCATAAAAAAGAAGTCCAAAACCCTGATTTCAAATTCCAAATCACAAATTTCAAACTGATATGCAGGAACTGATAAACGAATTAGTAGCCAAGGCCGGACTTACTCAGGACCAGGCTGAAAAATCAATTGAAGTAATTAAGAACTATATCCAGTCGCAATTGCCGCCGATGATGCAAGGAATGGTGGATAACTTCCTTGGTCAGCAGCAGGGCACTGACGACAGACTGGGAGAGTAAACGTTATTTAAACGACTTAATGGAGGCCATATCCAGAGCGGGTATGGCCTCTTTGTTTTGGCAATTAATTTCTAAAATAACCTAACGAAATGCGCCTTTTTATGTTTGATACTTCCCTATTTGGCCCCGACACCGATGGCACACTTAAGGTATTGCTCCTCATTTGGCATGCTTCAACACAAAATGCTGCTTCTCTTTGAATTCGTCTTTGAAAAAAAGCAATCCAACCTTGAACAGATCAACGCTTAGCCGTACCGCTGTATTTGCTGCAATTGCCTCCCATGTTTTTGTATGTGCCCTGGAATAGTGGATGGCCGTAATCAGTATTATATCATCTGGCCGCAAAAGAGGCTTGTATCTTTCCCAGGCGTTTAGCCAGTCCACAGGATCAGCGACATCCAAAAGGTAAATATCGGGTGGAGGGTAAGCGTCGCTTTTCTGAAAATCGAAACGTTTTGTTTGCAGATTGATCTGATTGCCGGCTTCCCTTTCTATTGAAACAAACGTATCTGCCGCTCCATTCGTATTAGTAAGCCATAAAATATGCTTGCACTGCAAGTAGTGCAGTATCTTATTGACAAGTTTTTTATGCTTCGACGTGATAAGGATCAACCCCGCAGGCGATCTTTTTTGGCGCAGCAACTCTTCCACAAGGTCATATACAAAAGGTGAGTGAACCCCGTGGCGCGATTTTGCCCTGTGGCGATACTTAAGGTATTGTTTTAACCGATGGCTTTTACTCACAAGTCAATTCTTTCTAGTTTCTGAAAGGTAAAGGAGTAGCGATGTCTTTCATCTGCATCATGTGGTTCTTCCCATACCAGCTTCCAGTGAGTATGGTCTACTTCGGGAAAGAAGGCTGTAGCACCTTCAATGACCGTCTTTACTCTTGTTACATACAGGCGATCCAGGTCATTTATTGTCTCTTCAAATATCTTTCCTCCACCTATAACAAAAGCTTCGTCAACAGGCTCCTGCTCCAGTCTTTTCAGTGCTTCATCCAGATTGTTGTATAATAATACGCCTTCCGGTAAGTGTAAATCCTGCTGGTGCGAAACGACGATGTTCAACCTGCCCCGCAAGGGCTTACCGAGCGATTCAAATGTTTTCCTGCCCATCAGTACCGGTTTCCCCATCGTGGTTTTCTTAAAAAACTTCAAGTCGTCAGGCAGGTGCCAGGGCAATTGATTGTCCTTACCAATGGCATTGTTTTCTGAAATGGCAACTATAGCGGATAAGATCATTACGTATTTTTTATTAATTGGATTATTTCGAAGCACTTGTCAAAAATTAAATCCTATAGTCCATAATTGCTCTGTCAATATCGCGCTCCTGTTGTTTTAATGCATCAATATTCCAAAGCAACCGTTCCGTACCAATAGGATAGCTGCTAATGGTATTCAGAAACGTCTTAAAAACGGTCAAGTCAACTGGGAAAGGTTCTTTGAGATCCGATTGTAATCTATACATTCTCATAGCACCAAATGGTAATGTGATCTGGTTAGTCAAGATGCGTCTTGCATTTGCGATAATAGCCTCTTCGTTACTGCTGTACTTGCGCATGACAATTATTCAGACCGCCACCGGCGCTTTGATATGTGGGTGGCTTTGATAGTTTTCCAATGTAAAATCTTCAAATCTGAAATCAAACAGGTCTTTTACTTCCGGATTAAGCTTCATAGTTGGCGGCGGAAACGGCTCACGGGTAAGCTGGAGCTTCGTCTGCTCTATGTGGTTACTATATAAATGTACGTCCCCAAATGTGTGAATGAAGTCTCCCGGCTCCAGACCACAAACCTGCGCCATCATCATCGTTAGCAAAGCATAAGAAGCAATATTGAAAGGTACACCGAGAAAAGCGTCGGCACTCCGTTGGTATAGCTGACATGAAAGCCGTGCTTTGGGTGCTCCTCCTCCTTCGGGGGAGGCTGGGAGGGGGCTTACATAAAACTGAAACAGTGCATGACAGGGGCTGAGGGCCATCTTAGGAAGGTCGGCTACATTCCATGCATTTACGATCATGCGCCGACTATCAGGATTTGTTTTGATCTGATGCAGCACGTCTTTGATCTGGTCGTAGGTTTTCCCATCAGCGCCTGTCCAGCTACGCCACTGGTGTCCATATACCGGGCCAAGGTTTCCGTTTTCGTCTGCCCACTCATCCCATATACCAACGCCATTATCTTTAAGGTATTTAATATTCGTATCTCCTTTCAGAAACCAGAGCAATTCGTGGATAATCGATTTCAGGTGGAGCTTCTTAGTCGTTACCATCGGAAAGCCATGTTGCAGATCAAAGCGCATCTGGTATCCAAACACGCTGACCGTCCCTGTGCCCGTACGGTCAGATTTTTCAACACCATTATCAAGTATATGTCTTAGAAGCGTTAAGTATTGTTGCATAGCTAAATTCAAAATTACTGGTATTGCCAGCGGCGAAGTTCAAAATTACTGACAAGGTCACTGACAAAGTTCAAAAAACAAAACTTAACCTTCCAGGCTCTTTCGGATGATCGAACTTTGGTAGGAAGGGAAGGAGAGAAGGGGAAGGCAATTTGCTAATTCTCGTTACCTCTTACTCGCTAGCTTTCTACTTTTGTCTTTCTACTTTTTCAGCAAGAGTTGAGAAGTTAAGGAGTTGAGAACGAGAAGGCAATTTGCTGATTTGCTAATTCTCGTTACCGCCTACTCGCTAACTTTCTACTTTTGTCTTTCTACTTTCTACTTGCTACTTCCGCTGTACTCATTACTTTTGAATTTTTTCATGAGCCAGACTCTCTCTATTGTTATTCCTGCTTACAATGAAGGTGCAACCATCCACCACATTCTTAATAAGGTGAAAGCCGTAAATCTTATTAATGATATACGGAAAGAGGTGATCATTGTGAATGACTGCTCCAGGGATAATACGGAAGAAGCTATTATAAATTACAAGCAAACGAACCCTGAGTTTGCTATTACCTACTACAAACATGAAGTGAATCGTGGCAAAGGAGCTGCTTTGCACACAGGGATAGAGAAGGCGACCGGCGATTTTGTGATCATACAGGATGCTGACCTTGAGTATGACCCGAACGAATACAATGTTTTGCTGCAGCCAATACTTGACGGCTTTGCCGATGTGGTTTATGGCTCCAGGTTCATAGGCGGCAACCCGCACCGCATACTTTTCTTCTGGCATTCCATAGGCAATCGCTGGCTTACTACCCTCTCCAATATGCTTACCAATCTTAATCTGACCGATATGGAAACATGCTACAAATTGTTTCGTAGGGAGGTGATACAAAGCATTAAGCTGGAGGAAAACCGTTTCGGCTTCGAGCCCGAGATTACGGCAAAGATCGCGAGAGTACCGAAGGTGAGGGTCTATGAAGTAGGCATTTCTTATTATGGCCGCACCTACGAAGAAGGCAAAAAGATTGGCTGGAAAGACGGTTTTCGGGCTATCTATTGTATTTTGAAGTACAATTTGTTTAGATAGAACTTTGCTGTTTTCTTTAATTATTCATTCATTCTTTGATTTTTGAACTATGCCAGTGATCCTGCCAGTAAAGGGTGTTTCCCCGCAGATACCAGAAGACTGCTTTATAGCGCCAAATGCCACCATTGTTGGCGATGTGGTAATGGGCAAGGAGTGTTCCATCTGGTTTAATGCGGTAGTGCGCGGCGATGTAAATGCCATCAGGATGGGGCATCGTGTCAATATACAGGACGGTGCCTGTATCCACTGCACTTATCAGAAATCGCAGACTATTATTGGCAATAACGTATCTATTGGCCATCATGCTATTGTTCATGGCTGCACGGTAGAAGATAATGTGCTAATAGGCATGGGCGCAATAGTAATGGATAGGGTAAGGATAGGAAGCAATAGCATTATTGCCGCCGGGGCGGTAGTGCTGGAAGATACGGAGATCCCTCCGGGTACCATATTCGCTGGTATCCCTGCAAAAAAGGTAAAGGACATTAGCCAGGAGCTGCTGAAGGGAGAAGTAGAACGAATAGCAAATAACTATGTAATGTATAGCAGCTGGTTTAAATAGGGCAGAATGCAGAGGACAGTGAGCAGAAAGACAGAGCGCAGAGAGGAGAGTGCAGAGTGGATGAGGAAGGAGCAGAATGCGGCAAATGCGAAGGCGGAATCAAAGTAAGCCCCTGGCGGCGATTTCATTGCCATAGGGACGCTCATATTATGGATTTTGGATCATGGCCATGAAATCTAAACTGGATAATAAATAAAATTCAAAAAATAATTGGCCAACTGCCAATTGCCAACTAACCGCTGCCAACTGTATTTTTTTCGTAACTATTGCTTTAATAAATATCGTCAATTACATTTGTTGGATAAATCAAACACAACTAACTTTTATGAAGAAATTCATTCTTGCTATTCTTGCTGTTGGAGCAGTGGCTACAGCACAAGCACAGAAGCCTGGCAGCATATTGATTTATGGAGACGCCGGGTTTAGCACAAATAAGACTACAAATGATGATGGATTGCCCGGTACCAGCGATGTTATTTACAAACAAAACATGTGGAATGTTTCTCCTGGTGTAGGCTATCAAATTAATAAAATGCTGACCCTGGGTGTAAATCTAGACATCAGTGGCGCGAAAAACAGTATGGAAATGGGTCCTGCTACTGGTGAGCAGAGAGTGCGTGAAATCGGCGTGGGTCTCTTTGCGAGAATGACTATGCCGGTTAGTAAAAGAATCTTCCTTTTCGATCAATTGAATGTGTCTTATCTAACAGGCAAAGAAACCTTTGAAAGCACTGGTCTTTCTGATCAGGAGAATGCGTATAAGGGATTTGGTGCTGCGTGGTTTCCTGCAGTTGGTGTGAATATAACTCATTGTTTAGCGCTGAATTTTTCGTTCGGTGGTTTAGGCTATGCCCAAAGAACATGGGACAAAAACAACGATCCGGGCAGCGCATCTTATCTGGCAGTTGGAGAAACAAAAGAATCAGCTTTTGCTATTACTTTCGGCCATCAGTTCAACATCGGTATCTCTGCTAACCTCGGCGGTCGCCGTATGAGAGGTCATGCAGAGCCAGGTATGGATCGTCGTCATATGGACACAAACGATGACGAAGATGCACCAAAGAGCAATAGCTCATCTGATGTTGATGAATAACTTTGATCTTATTTAATTATAAAAGCAGCTTTCGGGCTGCTTTTTTTATGCCATCTTTTTATAGAATAATTTTCTCTTTTTATCGTTTTATTGTCAACTTTTAGTCAGGCATTGGTGAAACAAGCTTATTTTTAAACTTTAAAACAAATAATGCGACCCTTTCTTACTTTGATGCTTTTTATTGGTTTCATTGTATCCGGATATGCGCAGGAGCAAAGCGAGGCCGGCCATAAAATTGTGTCTTCCGGCTTTGGCAATAATACCAAAATCATATCCTTCGGCATTGGTTTCCCTAATCTGTACCGAAGTAGTTATAACGAGCCTGCCGGCTATACACATATAAAAACAACAGGATTTGGGCCGTTCTATGCAAAGCTGGAGTTTAGCGCGTTTAAGAACTTTGGGTTGGTTACATCCTTTGCTTACGGCACCTTTCATTATTCCTACTTTGGCCGGCCCGGTATTATCTATTACGACGATATTAATACACTCGCTCTTTCCCTCTCGGGAAACTATCACTTTGCCAACCTCATAACAAATCCAAAGCTGGACATATATGCAGGTGCAGGACTTTCTGTAGATTATCAGAAATACACCTATGGCAATATTGCGCCTTACAGATCTCCCGAACATAAGGCCCATATTTATCCTGTATTGAGGGCAGGCGCACGGTACTACCTTGATAATATCTTCGGCCTGTATGGTGAAGCAGGATACGACGGATTGAGCGTAGTCCAGCTCGGGTTTTCTGTCCGGTTTTGACCGCTACTGCCTATTATCTTACTCGCTTTTCATTTCGTAACTTTGCACTCCGATTGATGTAGCCGAAAAGCAACGATTTTGCATGCTTTTGGGCTCTTGGTTTAACTTTTTGAATTTACCAGTAATGTCATATACTCCAAAAAATAAAGTGCGTATCGTTACCGCCGCCTCCCTGTTTGACGGTCATGATGCTTCCATAAATATTATGCGCCGGGTGATGCAGGCAAGTGGGGTGGAAGTGATCCACCTCGGTCACGACCGTAGTGTGCAGGAGGTGGTGGACTGTGCTATACAGGAAGACGCAAACGCCATTGCCATGACTTCTTACCAGGGCGGACACGTAGAGTATTTAAAATACATGCGCGATCTTTTAAAGGAAAGGGGCTGCGGACATATAAAAATATTTGCTGGTGGTGGTGGAGTGATTTTGCCGGAGGAAATACAGGAACTGCAGGATTACGGCATTACCAAAATATATTCACCAGATGACGGTCGCGCAATGGGGCTGCAGGGAATGATCGATGACCTCATTCAAAAGTCCGATTTCCCAACCGGCAATCAACTGAACGGTGAGGCTGGACATCTGTTGGAGAAAGACGCAAAATCCATTGCCAGGCTTATTTCTGCAGCAGAAAACTATCGTGAGCTACCGGAGACACAAGCGGTACTAAAAAAGATAGCTGTTGATGCAGAAAAAGCACATGTACCCGTTTTAGGTATCACAGGTACCGGGGGTGCCGGAAAGAGTTCGCTGGTAGATGAAATTGTTCGTCGTTTCCTGGTCGATTTTCCTGATAAATACATCGGCATCATTTCGGTGGATCCTTCAAAAAAGAAAACCGGCGGTGCCTTACTCGGCGACAGAATAAGGATGAATGCAATACGCAATGACCGGGTCTACATGCGCTCTATGGCAACTCGTCAGAGCAATCTTGCCGTATCTAAATATATCCTTGATGCAGTAAATGTGCTCAAAACCGCTAAATATGATCTTATCATTCTCGAAACCTCAGGTATTGGCCAGAGCGATACACAAATTACCGATTACAGCGATCTTAGTATGTATGTGATGACGCCGGAATATGGTGCTGCCACACAACTTGAAAAGATAGACATGCTGGATTTTGCCGATATAGTGGTCATCAACAAATTTGACAAGCGTGGTGCCATGGATGCACTCCGCGATGTGAAAAAGCAATATCAGCGCAATCATAAACTCTTTGACAAAAAGCCGGATGAAATGCCGGTTTACGGCACTATCGCTTCTCAATTCAATGACCCAGGTACAAATACCATGTACAAGGCGCTTATGGACATCGTAGTGAAAAAGACGGCTGATGAGTCTTTGAAGTCTGATTTCGTGATCACTAATGAGATGAGCGAGAAGATATATATCATTCCGCCAAATCGTACACGCTATCTCAGCGAGATCACCGAAAGCAACCGCAACTACGATAAATGGTCGAGGCAGCAGGCTGAAGTTGCGCAAAAGCTGTTTGGAATCAGAAAGACAATAGACACTTTGTCCGATAAAGCTTTTCCAAAGTCTAAAATGCTCGAAAAGCTTGATGACCACGACCGGTTAATAAAAGAACTGGAGGAAGTGTACAACAAAGTGGCTTTAGATCTCGACCCAAAAAGCCTTCATTTGCTTCAAAACTGGGAAGCGAAGAAGCGCCATTTTCAAGATGAGTATTACATCTACCGCGTTCGCGATAAAGAAATAAAAATTAAAACCCATACAGAATCGCTATCCCATACGCAGATACCAAAAGTAGCAGTGCCAAGGTTTG